>DASWQX010001237.1:0-1916 GCA_036403495.1 Thermoanaerobaculia bacterium | reverse complement strand
CTTCAACCGAAAAGCCGGGTGAACCCGGCTCCTGGAGGAGCGGCTCTGACTTCGGAGCCGGCTTCAGCCGGCTTTTCGTTTCCAACGTAGCCCGGGCATTTATGCCCGGGCGGGGCGGGCGCTCGCAGTCTGACAAAGTAGAACTAACCACTCCCTCTTCTCCCCGTCAGGGCGGGTGGAGGGCTGGGAGAAGAGGGCCGGGGTGATGAGGGCCTTCCCCCCTCGCGGTATCCTTTCTCCGTGCCGTTGCAGCTCAGCCTCTTCGATCTCCTCGCCGAACCCGCCCGCCCGACCGGCCGTATCCTGATCGCGCGGGGGCCTCGCGCCGCCGAGGCTCTGCTGCTGGAGCGGCTCGACGCGCTGCTCGCCGAGGTGCGGCGGGACCCCTCGCTGCTGCGGGTGCCGGTGCGGATCGTGGTCCCCTCGCGCAGCCTGCGGCTCCACGTGTCGGCGGCGCTGGTTCGCCGGCGCGGGCGGTCGCTGGCGGGGGTCTCGGTGCAGACGCTGTTCGGCCTCGCCTCGGAGATCCTGGAGCGGGCGGGGGAGACGACACCGCGCGGCGGCAGTCTGCTCGACGTCTTCGCCCAGCGGGCCGCCCGCGCCGAGCCCTCGCTGCGGCGGGGGCTGGAGGATTTGGCGGATGGCTTCGCGGCGGTGACCGGCACGGTGCGCGACCTGCTCGACGCGGGGCTGGAGCCGATCCATGCCGAGGCCGCCGAGGAGGCGCTGGCGACCGACGGCCCGTTCGTGGCCAGCCCCGCCGATGTCGCCCGGGCTCGGGCGCTGGTGCGCTCCGCGGCCCGCGCCGAGGAGGCGATGCGGGCTTCGAACCTCGGCCGCGCTTCGACCCTCCTCCGCCGCGCCGCCGAGATCGTGGACTCCGGTGACGAGGCGGTCCTGCCTTCCCGCGCCCTGCTGATCCATGGTTTCGCCGATGCCACGGGCGTGGCCACAGACCTGATCGAGGCCCTCCTGCGCCGCCGCGGCGCCATGCTGATCCTCGACCATCCGCCGAAGCCGGAAGGCGATGATCTGGAGAGGAACAGCGTCGAGCGCGAGTTCACCGCCCGTTTCGCCGAGCGCCTCGGCCATTCGTCGGACGTCGAGACGGCGCCGCCGCCTTCGGAAGAGAGCCGACCGCGCCTCGCCGCCCGGGAGGCCGTGGGAGCCGACGCCGAGACGCGGGAGGTCGCCGCGCAGATCCGCGCCCTGCTCGACGTCGGCGAGCCGGCGGAGAGGATCGGCGTGGTGGCGCGCAATCTCGATCCCTACCGCTTCGCCCTGCGCCGCCACCTCGACCGTCTGGGCATTCCCTTCTCGGGCGTGGGGGAGCGGGGCGGCCTGGAGCCCGCCGGCCGCCGCGCGCGCGCCCTCCTGGAGCTGCTGCGCGAGGGGGAGACGGTGCCCTCCGACCGCTGGCTCGACACCGTGGCCGACCTGCCGGAGGAGCGCCACTCGCCGGCCCTGCCGCCAGCGCGCGGCGGCGGCTGGGTCGACCTCCGCCTCGCCTTTGCGGCGCTCGGCGCCGGCCGCCTGCGCGACGCCACCGAGCTGCGCCTGGAGGAGGTGCTGCGGAAGGGCTCCTACGCCCTGCCGATCCGCCAGGGTTTGCAGAAGGCCGGCGAGGAGGACGACGCCACGGAGGAGGGGGAGGACGGCGGGCGCAGCAACGAGGCGCACGCCCGGCGGCGGCGGATCCCCGGCGCCCTGATCCGCGCCGGCGTGCGCGCCGCCAAGCGCACCCGCGACCGCCTCGCCGCCTGGCCCGACGAGGCGCCGGCCGCCGAGCACCTCGCCCGCCTGCGCTCGCTGCTCACGGCCGACCTCGGCTGGGACCTCGCCGCCGAGGAGGCCCGCGCCGTGCGCGCCGCCCTGGAGGAGTTCGAGCGCGAGGTGCCGGCCCGCTTCCGGCTGGA
>DASWQX010001236.1:0-1958 GCA_036403495.1 Thermoanaerobaculia bacterium | reverse complement strand
GGTCTACAGCCACTTCTACTGGACGACGCCGCTCGCGACGGTCGCCAACGCGCCGGTGTCGCAGCTCACCGCCGCGCCGGAGCACAAGAACTCGGCGGTCTACCTGCAGGACCGCTGGACTCCCCTCGCCAACCTCAGCGTCGACCTCGGCGTGCGCTGGGACCGCCAGCAGATCATCGACGCCGAGGGAATCCAGCGGATCGATCTGAAGAAGGACTTCGCGCCCCGTCTCGGCGTCGTCTGGGATCCGGCGTCGAACGGCCGCTCGAAGGTCTTCGCCTCCTACGGCCGCTACTACGAGCAGATTCCGATGGACCTCGTGATCCGCTCCTTCTCCTTCGAGCGGCAGGCGCGCATCTTCAACTACAGCCCGACGAGCACGACACCCGATCCCGGCGCCGAGGCCGATCTCGGCATTAACTCCGCCATTCTGGGCGGTACCACCGAGCCGGCCGATCCCAACCTCCACAACCAATATCTCAACGAAGTACTCGCAGGCTACGAGCGCGAAGTTCTCCCCGAGCTCTCCGTGGGAGTCAAGGGGATCTACCGCGATTACGGCGAGGTGATCGAGGACTTCCTCTGCCATACCGACGGCACGTATTGCATCGGCAACCCCGGCCAGGGGATCATGAAACAGATCTATACCCTCGACTACTCGCAGACCTTCCCGGCGCCGAAGCCGAAGCGGACCTTCAAGGGGATCGAGCTCGACGCCACCAAGCGCTTCTCGAACCACTGGCAGGGGCTCGCCTCGTTCCTCTACTCGAAGCTCGAAGGAAACTTCGACGGCCTCTACGCGCCGTTCACCAACGTCGGCGCCGACCCCAACATCTCGGCGGCCTATGACTACTACGACTTTTTCACTAATGGGCGCGACCTGTCGAAGATCACCAACAAGGGTCCGCTGTCGAACGACCGCCGGGAACAGCTCAAGCTCTCCGGTCTCTACGAAACCCCCTGGAAGCTCTCGGTCGGCCTCTCCGCCTACTGGCGCTCGGGCACGCCGCTGACCCGCTACGGCTACTCGGATATCTATGCCCGCTACGAGTTCTTCCTTGACCGACGCGGCGCCGAAGGCAGAACCCCCGACAACTACGACGCGGACCTCCACCTCGGCTACCCGCTCACCGTGGGCCCGGCGAAGCTCAACCTTCTCCTCGACGTCTTCAACGTCTTGAACATCCAGCAGCCGGTGCTTCTGGATGAGCGCTGGGATTTCCAGGAGTCGGACAACGCCTCCCCCACCCCAACCAACCCGGATTACAAGAAGCCGGTGCTGCGGACGCCGCCGCGGTCGTTCCGCCTCGGGGTGCGGGTCAGCTTGTGACCCGCCGGCTGGCCAGGCGCGCCACGGTGGTGACCAGCTCGGAGGGATCGACCGGCTTGGCGAGGTGAGTCTGGTAGCCGGCTTCGAGGGCGCGGGCGCGGTCTTCGGCGCGGGCGTAGGCGGTGAGCGCGGCGGCGGGGAGGTCGCCACCGCGGCCGGCACCGCGGGCGCGGACCTTGCGGATCAGCGAGTAGCCATCCTCGCCCGGCACGCCGATGTCGGAGAGCAGGACGTCTGGCACGGCCAGGTCGAGCGCCGCCAGGGCCTCGGGAACCGAGGCGTAGGCCGCCACCTCGGCGCCGCACTGCTGCAGCGCCACCACCAGCAGATCGCGGGTGTCCGCCTCGTCCTCCACCACCATCACCCGCACTCCCGCCAGCAGATCGGCGGTGCTGAAGATGCTCATCGTCACCGCGGTCCGATCGAGCGGATCGTCCGCCAGCTCGGCGCGCAGCGGCAGGCGGACGATGAAGGTGGCCCCCTGCCCTTCTCCCCCGCTCTCCACCTCCGCCGAGCCGCCGTGCAGCTCGATCAGGTGGCGCACGATCGAGAGGCCCAGCCCGAGGCCGCCGTGGGTGCGGGTGATCGATCCCTCGGCTTGGCGGAAGCGGTCGAAGACATAGGGGAG
>DASWQX010001235.1:0-3714 GCA_036403495.1 Thermoanaerobaculia bacterium | reverse complement strand
CCTCGCTCTCCACCCACATGCGTCCACCCAGGCGCTCGGCCAGCCGCTGGCTGATCACCAGACCCAGGCCGGTACCGCCGTAGAGCCGCGACATCGAGGAGTCGGCCTGGCTGAACGGCTTGAACAGGCGCTCCAGGCGATCGGCGGGGATGCCGATCCCGGTGTCGCGGACGGCGAAGTGGATCTCGACGAGGCCGTCCCGCTCGGGACCCATCTCCACCTCCAGCCTGACCTCGCCGCGCGGCGTGAACTTGACGGCGTTGTCCAGGAGGTTGACCAGGATTTGGCGCAGCCGGGCGGAATCGCTCTCGATGGCAATCGGGACGTCCTCCGCCACCCGGCAGAGGAACGCCAGCCCCTTCTCCTGCGCCCGCGAAGCCAGGATCCCCATCGCCGCCTCCAGCCCCTCGCGCAGGACGAACGGGTTGACCTCGACCTCCAGCTTGCCGGCCTCGATCTTCGAGATGTCCAGGATGTCGTTGATGACGGTGAGCAGGGCCGCGCCGCTGCTGCGGGCCGTGGCCACATAGTCCCGCTGGGTCGCCGAGAGCGGGGTCTCGAGCAGGAGGCTCATCATCCCCAATACCGCGTTCAGCGGCGTGCGGATCTCATGGCTCATGTTGGCCAGGAACTCACTTTTCGAGTGGCTGGCTTCCTCGGCCCGGTCGCGCTGCTCGCGCAGGCCACGGCTCTGGTGGACGATCACGACGTTGATCGCCGTGGCGATGGCGAGGATCGCCAGGCGGGTGAGCTGGTTGTCCCAGCGGAACGTGCCGTACGTGGCGTTGGCGAGCGGCACTCCGGCCGCCGCGCTCCGCGCCACCACCCAGGCCACCATTGCGCCGTACTGGACCATGGCCGCGACGCCCGCGGCGACGCACATCCGGACGTCCTGCCGCAGGCAGGTGAACGCCAGTGCGATCAGATAGACGCTGAAGATCGTGCGCCCGTTGGTGACCGCCAGCGGGCTCCCGGAGACGATCATCGCCAGGTTCACCGCGCTCACGATGCTGACGTCCAGCACGCAGGTGAAGAACCCCAGCCAGGGAGGCGGCGCCGCCCGCCGCGCGAACCCCCGCACGGCGAGGCCGAGCGCCACGGTCAGCAGCGCGCCGCCGACGCCGATCCAGGGCTCGGCATCGGAAGGTTGGGCAAGAAGGCTTCCCAGCGGCGCGAGCGCCGCCACCCCGGCGGACCAGATCCGGACGCTCGCCGCCAGCAACTCTCCCTCGCGCCCGACCCGAGCCGACGCCGGATCGGGCCTCGCCCACAGACGGGTACGTCCTGGCAGATGCACGGAGGCCCTTTCTCTCTTGAGAGATGCGATTCGCATTGTGCCACAGTCGCCGGTGGGCCGGCGGCCCCTCCACCACCCTCCCTCGCAGGCGGCGCAACGGCTGCGGTCGACGTTCCTCCAGGCTTCCTACGACTCGGGCGCACCGTCCGCGCCTTCCGGCCCTGGGGGTGGGGACTCGAAGATCTCCTCCGCTCTGGAGCAGGAGATGGAGCGCATGATGAAGAAGGTGTTCTCGCGCTTCTTCCTGGAGTTCATGTCTGACGCTCTTCCGAAGGAAAGATAGCGCCGCGGTTCAACGGCGGTGGGGAGCCGCAAAAGGAGCGAGGCGGAAAGATCGCAACCTTTTCCGCAAGCTCCCGCGTTGCCTTCTTCAGCTCGCAAGCCGTCCGTAGCATTAGAACCGTCATAATGCCTTCGTGTTGGATATTGAGAGCCGCAAAGATCTTGTAGGCAGACGCGACGCTCTCGGAGCGGCAGCTCGCTTTCCGGGACGCTTTCGGTGCTCGAATCGACCTTCAATATTACGGGCACGGCGAATGGGACGGGAATCACTTGGTCGGTCCCTAACTCAGGCTGCGGATCGCTCACCGGCAACGGAACCTCCCTACAGCCCCGTCACCCGCACCACCTCCTCGAACGTGGTCACCCCTTCGGCGAGCTTGCGGAGGGCTGACTGGCGGAGGGTGCGCATGCCGTTCTTGACGGCTTCGCGCTTGATCTCGGGGGCGTCCTTGCCTTCGACGACGAGGTTCTTGATGCCGTCGTCGATCGGCATGATCTCGAAGATGCCGGTGCGGCCGAGGTAGCCGGTGTTGCGGCACTCGAAGCACCCTTCACCCTCCTTCACCTTCACCCGCTTACCCGGAGGGACGGCGAGACGGAGGGCGCCGATCTCCTCCGATTCCAGGAAACGCTCGGTGATGCAGTGCGGGCAGATCTTCCGCACCAGCCGCTGCGCCATCGCGCCCACCACCGTCGAGCTGATCAGGAAGCGCTCGACGCCGAGGTCGATCAGGCGGGAGATCGAGGAGGAGGCGTCGTTGGTATGGAGGGTGGAGAAGACCAGGTGACCGGTGAGCGCCGCCTGGATGGAGTACTGGGCGGTCTCGTTGTCGCGGATCTCGCCGACCATGATCACGTCGGGGTCCTGGCGCAGGATGTGGCGCAGGGCGGCCGCGAAGGTGATCCCGACCTTGAGCTGGACCTCGGTCTGGTTGAAGTCCTGGTAGACCATCTCGATCGGGTCCTCGATCGTGGTGACGTTGATCTCGCGGCTGCAGATGGTCTTGAGGGCGGAGTAGAGCGTGGTCGTCTTCCCCGAGCCGGTGGGGCCGGTGACCAGGACGATGCCGTGCGGGCGGGAGATGAAGTCGTTGAAGGTGGAGAGCTCGTCGGCGTAGAAGCCGAGCCCCTCGAGGTCCTGCATCACCACCTGGGGGTCGAAGATGCGCATCACGACCTTCTCGCCGAAGGCCACCGGCAGGGTGGAGACGCGGAGCTCGACCTCGCGGCCGGCGCGGCTCATCTTGACGCGGCCGTCCTGCGGCCGGCGCTTCTCGGCGATGTCGAGGCGCGACATCGTCTTGATGCGCGAGGTCACGGCGGCGTGGACGATCTTCGGCATCTTCTGGATGTCGTGCAGCACGCCGTCGATGCGGAAGCGGATCAGGCTCTCCTCGCGCTTGGGCTCGATGTGGATGTCGCTCGCCCGGCTCTCGAAGGCGTGCTGGAGCATGAACTCGACGGCGTTGACCACGTGCTGGTCGGACGACTCGATCTCGGTCTCGCTCTTCATCCGGCTGAGCTGCTCGAGGTTGCCGAGGTCGATGCCGGAGTTGAGGTCCCGCTCGGCGCGCTTGACGGAGTGGCGAAGGCCGTAGAACTCGGTGAGGGCCTTGAGGATGTCGGGCTCGGAGGCGACGACGAACTGGGCGTCGCGGCCGGCGATGCGGCGGAAGAAGTCGATCCCCTCCATGTCGTAGGGGTTGGCGAGGGCCACCCGCAGCTTGCCGTTGGCCATGTCGAGCGGGATCATGCGGTGCCGCTTGGCGAACGGCCGCGACATCTTGGACTCGATGAGGTCGGCGTTGAGGTTGAGGGCGTCGATGCGGATGTGGTCGAGCTTGGCATCGCCGGCGATGGCATGGGAGATGTCGAGCTCGCTGAGCGCGCCGCCGGAGTCCTTCTGATTGGGGAGGCGGAGCTGGAGGATGAGGTCGTAGGCCAGCGCCTTCTGCTCGAAGGCGGCCGAATTGCGCAGGCGGGCCGGCATCGCCTTGGACTCGGCCTTGATGGTATCGCCCTGCGCGGCGGTGAGATAGCCCTGGCGGACCAGGATGTCGGCGACCAGCTCGGGAGTGAGATTCATGACGGCGTCCTTCGCGTTGCGGAGAGTGCAGGGGGGAGTTTAGCGGAAG
>DASWQX010001234.1:0-2072 GCA_036403495.1 Thermoanaerobaculia bacterium | reverse complement strand
CGTTGCACGAGGTGATCTCGCAGCTCAGGTTGGCGGAAGCGGCGCCGTCGACGCCCTTGAGCTCCGACTGCTCCAGGGAGCGTAGCGTTTCACGGCTGAGTTGCAGTTTCGCGGTCTTCAGCTTCTTCATAGACTCTCCTTCCCCAATGGGGCGGAGGCCAGACCGTCATGGCCTGGTCGTCACAGAGTGACGCGTGAGTATAACGATATGTTCGTATGGAGGGCTACACCGTGGTTGAGGAAACTGACGTCGACTACTCCGCGTTGCGCGACGGGATGGTGGACCGGCAGATCGTGGCCCGGGGGATCCGAAACGAGCGGGTGCTGGCGGCGCTGCGGGCGGTGGCGCGGGAGGCTTTCGTCGCCGCGGAGCTGGCCCCTTCCGCATACGACGACGCCCCGCTTCCGATCGGCGAGGCGCAGACCATCTCGCAGCCTTTCATCGTGGCGCTGACGGCCGCGGCTCTGGAGATCGGTCCTGGGGACCGGGTGCTGGAGGTCGGCGCCGGCTCCGGGTACGCGGCGGCGGTGCTCTCGCGGCTTGCCGGCGAGGTCTGGGCGATCGAGCGCCACGCCTCGCTCGCCGCCGCGGCGCGGGAGCAGTTGGAGCGGCTGGGCTACGCCAACGTCCACGTGATCGAGGGCGACGGCACCCTCGGTTGGCCGGCGGCGGCTCCCTACGACGCCATCGCCGTGGCGGCCGGGGCACCGGAGATCCCCCAGGCCCTGCTCGACCAGCTCGCCCCCGGCGGCCGGCTGGTGATCCCCGTCGGAGCGACCCCGCGCGATCAAATTCTGGTGCGGTTGCGCCGCCTTCCGGACGGCACCTTCAGCCGCGAGCCCCTCGGGGCCGTGCGCTTCGTGCCGCTGATCGGCGCGCAAGGGTGGGAGGAGGAGGGAGCGGCGGAACGGGAGCAGCCGCGATAGACTCACCCGGCTCACTTCGACCCGGGGGTTCCGATGAAAAAGCCGCTCCTCTCCGCGTTCCTGCTCACCTTCCTCCTGCTGCCCGCCGCGTTCGCCGGTCCGGCCATCGCGGCGGCCACCGCCACCGCGCCGGGCGATGCCACGGCACGGCTCCACGACCTGTTCCAGCGCGAGTGGGAGCTGCGGCTGAAGGAGGACCCGCTGGAGGCCACCTCGGTGGGACGGCACGAGTACGACGCGCTCCTCCCCTCGACCACCTTCGCCGAGCTCCAGCGCGAGAACGGCGAAGCCAAGGCCTTCCGCGGCGAGCTCGCCGCCATCGACCGCTCGCGGCTTTCGGCGGACGACCAGGTCAACTACGACATCTTCCAGCGGCAGCTCGACAACCGGATCGCGGACTTCGAGCTCGGCGACTACCAGATGCCCTTCAACGCCGACTCCGGCTTCCACACCGGCTTCTCGCGTCTCCCCGAGGACGTGCCGCTCGCCACCGTCAAGGACTACGAGAACTACATGAGCCGCCTGCGCGCGTGGCCCCGCTACGTCCGCGAGCAGATCGAGCTGATGCGGATGGGGCTGAAGCGGGGGATGAGCGTGCCCCGCGAGACGCTGGTCGGCTACGACAAGTCGATCAGCACCCATGTGGTGGACGACGCCGCGCAGAGCGTCTTCTGGGTGCCGTTCACCAAGTTCCCCTCCACCGTGCCGGCCGGCGAGCGGGAGCGCCTGAGCCGCGAGGGGCGGACGGCGGTGATGGAGGGCGCCGTCGCCGGCTACCGCGAGTTCCTCGACTTCTACCGCAAGGAGTACGCGCCGCAGGCCCGCGCCACCCTCGCGGCGGCGGATCTCCCGGACGGCCGCGCCTACTACCGGCAGCAGATCCGGCGCTACACCACCCTCGACCTGAGCCCGGAGGAGATCCACAAGATCGGCCTCGGCGAGGTGGAGCGCATCTCCCGGGAGATGAACGAGGTGA
The DNA here is from genome assembly GCA_036403495.1 of Thermoanaerobaculia bacterium. Classification (GTDB taxonomy): domain Bacteria; phylum Acidobacteriota; class Thermoanaerobaculia; order Multivoradales; family UBA5704; genus DATARR01. The sequence goes on along the minus strand of DASWQX010001234.1, from coordinate 169 downwards.
TGCGGCAGGTCGGCTTCAAGGGGGACTTCGCCGCCTTCCTCAAGTTCCTGCGCGAGGATCCGCAGTTCTACGCCCGGACGCCGCGCGAGCTGCTCGAGAAGGCGTCGTTCCTCGCCAAGAAGATCGACGGCATGCTCCCCTCGGAGTTCCGCACCCTGCCGCGCCTCCC
>DASWQX010001233.1:0-8777 GCA_036403495.1 Thermoanaerobaculia bacterium | reverse complement strand
TGCCTGCTCGACAAGACGGCTTTTCTGTTCTCGGTCCAGGCTAACAAGACGGACCAGGCACGCGAGGCCCTGGCCGCGTCCGTTCAGCCGCTGATCTGCGACGAGAAGTTGCGCGAGCGTCTCCCCTGGGTTAACGTCTATTCACCCTGGGATATCTTCAGCGGGGAGCTCAATTTCTACGATCCCAGCGGGGTGGCCTGCGATGATCAGAAGGCGGTGCGGGTGAGCAGCCCTCCCGGCGTGGACAACCGGATCGACGAGGGAGCCCAGACGCTGATTGCGGCGCACACGGAATACTGGCGGAAGGGCGGCTTGATCTACAGCGTCCTCTACGATCATCTCTGCCCCGGACGCCTCTCCGTCCCGGCCGTCCTGCGTGACCTCTGAGAGAGTGTTTCAAAAGTCAGCCCCGCAGGAGGCGCCAGGTCCGGAAACTGCGCTGTTCGCACCCGGGTCTGAGTCTTCGGGACCTCGGTCGGGATGTCCGCCGCGCGGTCCGAGTGTCTCCGACCGCGGTCGGGGTGTTCGCGACCGCGGTCCGCATCGTTCGCACTGAGGTCTACCTCATGGCGATCGGGGTCGGCGTCGTTCCGATCTCGATCGCAGTACCCGCACCCAGGTCTGGGAGGCTCGTACCGCGGTTTGGAACACGCAGACCGTGCCCTGGATCGCTCAGGATTCGACTGGAAATGGGGAGCGCTCGCGGCGGGACGGGCCGGCCGCGAGCGTAAGGAAGGCCAGGAGGCGGTGGCGAGCCGCCCTCCTGGTTGTGTCAGTTTTCAAAGAGCTCCCCGCCCCCTCGCGCTGAACTGTGGGTCGAGGCGTCCTGGAGTCTACGGAGGAGCCGGCCCGAACGTTGGGCCGAGGCGGACGTCTCCGCCTTGGACGTTTCTCCCGGCGGGTCCGTAGAAGAGGTCTCGGGACGCGCATCGGACCGCGCGCTCCAGCTCTTTGACAATTGATGCACAACCTACCTCCCGCCGGAGCCGGCGACCGCCTCGTCCGGCTCCGGCGGATGTTTACCGCGCGCGTTTGAGGCGTTCAGATCCAGGGACGCCAGGGATGAGGGGTTCTGTCCTTGACGTCCTGCCGTGTCTTCGGATCAGGAGACCGAGGCTTCAGTGCCCGTTATGGTGCAGATCGCCATAGGTACTTCCACGCGCGGGTCTGGCGGGATCATCTGCCGGAAGCGATTGGTGAACTTGATGGCCGCTTCCGGGCTGGTCTCGATCCAGTTGCCCCGTTCTTCCGTCGGAATCTCGAGAAAGACGCGCGGATGGCAGGCTTCGTCATACTCGGGATTCAAGACCACATAGTGCGTGACGGCCAGGCTCTCGAACCGATCCGCCTCCACCTCGTGCACGACGATCTTGCCCGCGAACATGCCGTGAAGCACCTTCGGCGCCTGTCCGGTGGGATCGCGAGGGATGATGAAGGTGTATTTCACGCCTTGATCGATCTTGCGCCTAAGCATGCCGACCAAGCAGGCAAGCTGGACGTCTTGATACGGCCACGGAGTAATCACCCAGACCGATTTCGCCTTGGGATCCAGCTCTCTCCTCTCGAGATCCTTCGCGGAAAAGCACCATGGAAAACCGGTCTCGGTTTCGTCGATCGCAGCCTCGATCACGCCTTGCAACTGTCCTCTGAGCTTTGGCCAGCGGGCTTGGAAACGCTTGAGAAGATCTTCGTCGCTCATGCGCTCTTCCTTGAGGAGATTATTCAGGCTGACGACGAGCTTCCACATTTCTGCTTTCGTGAAGAGCGTCGATTGAAACTGGGCCAGAGGATCTTGCAGATTCGAGCGCTCGACTCCGAACAGGATCGGCATGAGATAGGCTTGCTCTACCGCCTTCGACAGTGCTCCAGCCTCGAAGTTGAGCCAGGGCGAATCGAGATTGAACGGCGTAACACAGAGGATTCCGACCTCGGTCCTTTCGAGCTGCTGCGCGAGATCGCAGGCCCATCGTTTGCCGATCGCGATGTCCCGATTGGAATCAAAGGGGTCGATCCCGGGGAGTACGACAGGCAACCAATCTCTCAGGGCGAGAGCCAGCGTGCGGCTCGCTGTGCCGGACCAACTGATGAATACCTTCAGCTTCATGCCGTGACCTCCCCTCAACAGTGCGGTGGCACCGCCGGACATGGTTCAGAGACCCTGGTGTGAGACTTAAGCATACCCCACCCACCCTCCCGCTTGAAGCCATTCCAGAGACATATGTAAATGATTTCGGCCTTCCCTTGGACGCCCCTCCCTCCGGCCGGCGAGCCCTTCCTCCCGGCGGGGCCGTCGCCCATCTCGACTACCAGCCGCGCGACGGCTGGTCTCGCCGCCCCGGCCGCCCGGCGGCGCTGGAGGGTGGGGAGCGATGATCTTGCTCGGCGCCTGAGCGCAGCAGGCGGCCGGAGGCCCGCTGACCCTCAGTGACCTCTGAGATATTTCATCCCCGTGTCGCACATCACGGTGACGATCGTCGCGTCGGGTCCGAGCTGTTCGGCGAGCCGCAGGGCGGCGAGGACGTTGGCGCCGGTCGAGGTCCCCGCGAACACGCCGTCCTCGTGAGCCAGGCGATGCGTCATTTCGATCGCCTCTTCCGTCGAGACGCGATCGATCTGGTCGGCGATGCCGTCGTGCCAGAGCGGCACCACGAAACCCGCTCCGATGCCGTCGATCTTGTGGGCGCCCGGCGGGCCGCCCGACAGGACGGCGGATTCGGCGGGCTCCACGGCGACGATGTGGATATCCTCCTTGTGGCGCCGCAGTCCCTCGGCCACGCCCCGGACGGACGCACCGGTGCCGACGCTCTGCACGAAGGCGTCGATCCGCCCGCCGGTCTGGCTCCAGATCTCCTCGGCCATCCGGTGATAGGCCACCAACTGATCGGTGTTCTTCAACTGGTCGGTCCAGAAGCCGTGCGTCTCCTCGGTGATGACCCGCGCCGCTTCGACCATGTCGCGCGTGAGCTTCTCCGTCATCCGGCCGCTGTCGCTGTGCAGGATCTGCATCTTCGCCCCCAGGATCTTCATGTGGTCGAGCTTCTCCTGGGTGAAGGCGTCGGAGGTCACGATGTAGAGGGGGTAGCGCTTGACCGCGCAGACCAGGGCCAGCGAGACCCCGGTGCTGCCGGCCGTATATTCGACGACGGCGCCATCCGGCGTGAGGCGCCCGTCCGCCTCCGCCGCCTCGACCATGGCGAGCGCCATCCGGTCCTTCATGCTGCCGGTCGGGTTCTCGTCTTCCAGCTTCAGCAGGATGCGCGCGCCGTTCGCCGGCACGACGTGGCGCAGGGCCAGCAGAGAGGTGTTTCCAATGCACTCCAGGATGTTGGATCGAACTTCGTTCATCATGCCTCCTGACCCCATCCTACCAGAGGGCGGCCGAGGGTTAGAGCTTCTTCAGCGCCGCGATCATGTTGTTGATCCCCGTCGTGACCTGCTCCAGGGTCGCCGCCGTATAGCAGAGCCGGAAGAACCCGGGAGCCTCGTTGAAGCACTCCTGCCCGCGGACCAGTTGCACCCCGGCGTCCTGGATATACGTGAGGAGGCGCCGTTCGCGGATATCGTCGTGGGTATAGAGATAGGAGCACAGCGGGGGCTGGGGCTTCACCGTGACCGGAACGAGGTCCAGATATTTGCTGAGGTCGAGCCAGAAGAAGAGCGCTCCGGTGTTGCCCTTGGAGTACGGGATGTTCCCCTGGTTGAGGAGTTGGGCCGTCGCGTTGTATTGCTGTTGCAGCAGCCCCTTGTACACCGTCATGGCCTGATTGGCCATCGCCGGATCGGGATTCCCGTTGTTGAAGAAGAGCCTCTGGAGCAGGTAAGGGTTCGACGTCACGAAGGGAGAAATCCAGGCCACGCTCGCGTACCAGGAGGGGATCGGACCACAGGCGCCCCCGTTGAGCGCGGTCTGCACGGCCGCCGCGTTCGAGATCAGGAAGCCGGCGCGGAAGCCCGCGACCCCGAAGTCCTTCGACAGCCCCCAGGTCACGTGGATCTGCTTGGGGAACTTCTTGTAGGCATCGAGCGACAGGGCGGTGACGAACGCAGAGCTGCTGCCGACCTGAGAACAGGCATAGATTTCGTCGGAGATGATGTGCCGGTTCGGATCCGCCAGGAACAGCGCGTAGATCTCTTCCAGGAGCGCCTTGGAATAATTGACGCCGAGCGGATTATTGGGATTGGTCAGCACCAGCAGCTTGGCGTCCGGATTCTGCGCCAGGGCGGTCTTGACGTTCGCCGCCGTCAGGTTGACGCCGCCGTCGATCTGGAACGGAACGAACTGCATGGCAACGGCCTTCATGCAGAGGGACCAGGTGAACCCATACCACAGCGGTGCCGGAATGAGGACTTTGTCTCCGGGCTTGAAGAGCGCCAGCGCGATGACTTCCAGGCCCGCGACCACTCCGGGCGATCCAAACATGTTGTCCGAGCTGACCGGCACGTTCCACTGGGTCGTGAGGAAGGACGCCACGCTCTCCAGGATTTCCGATCCGCCGTTATAGGGCTGCGCCCCCGGAACTTGGGGAGACGGCACCGGATATTTGATGGTTTCCAGGCCGACGGGGCCGAAGTTCACGAAGGCGTTCTGCTGCAGGAAGGGCACCAGGAGAAGGTTCTCCGCGGTCGCCAGGTCGACGCTCTCTGTATTGACGAACGTCTTGTAGTAGGCCGCCCGCTGATCCGGATTGATGATCCTCTCAAGCTGGGCTACGTGCTGCTCTCTGCTGAGCTGCATGATCTCGCTGCGTCTCATCATCTCCTCCTTTGAGTGTGCATGGGTTCAGCCGTCTCCGGTCTGGGACAGCAGTTCCTCCGAATCCTCCTCGGACAGCGACTCCAGCTCGCTCAGCAGCGCCTCCAGGTCGGCTTCCTCTTCCCGCGAGGCCTGCCGCTGAATGATCTCCAGTCCCAGGAGCTCGACCGTCGGCCGCTCGAAGACCCGGACCAGCGGCAAATCGAGGTCGAAGCGGTCGCGGATCCGCGAGACGAGCTGGGTGGCCGTCAGGGAATGGCCGCCGAGATCGAAGAAGTTGTCGTGGATCGACACCTTCTCGATCTGCAATACGTCACACCAGCAGTCGGCGAGAAACTGTTCGACCGCCGTGCGCGGCGCGACATACGTTGCCTCGCGGTCGGGCGACGCGCCGGGCTCTTCCGGCTCCGGCAGCCGGAGCCGGTCGATCTTGCCGCTGCCGGTCAGCGGGAAGGTTTCCAGGGGAACGAAGTGCGTCGGGATCATGTAGACCGGCAGCTTGTCGGACAGAAAGGTGCGCAGCGCCGCCCGGTCGATCACGGCGCCGCCGTCGACCCGCAGGTAGGCCGCCAACTGATCATCGCCGTTCTTCGCCTGCCGCTTGACGACGGCGGCGTCCTTCACTCCGGGGTAGCGCTTGAGGGCGATCTCGATCTCCCCCGGCTCGATCCGCATCCCCCGCAGCTTGATCTGCTGGTCGCCGCGGCCGATGAAGAGCACCGCGCCGTCGTCGTCGAAGCGGCAGATGTCGCCGCTGCGATAGAGCCACCCTTCGTCCTCGCGGAAGGGATCGCGGATGAACCGTTTCGCGGTGTCCTCCGGCAGGTTGAGGTAGCCGTGCGCCACGGCCACGCCGCCGATGTAGAGCTCGCCCGGGATCCTGGCCGGCGACGGCTCCCGGTTCTCGTCGAGGATGTAGAAATCGACGTTGTCGATCGGCTTGCCGATGGGGGGGTGGGCCGGCCATTCCGCGGCCGGTCCATCCAGCATGTGGGTGGAGACGACATGGGTCTCCGTCGGCCCGTAGTGATTGGCGAGATGCGCCCGCGACGTCCGGGTGAAGAACGCGCGGACGTTGTCGGTGACCTGGAGCTTGTCGCCGGCGACGAGCACCTCGCGGAGGTCGTCCAGGAACACGCTGCGGGTGCTGGCGGCGTTGGCGAGCTGCTCGAGGGCCACCGGGGGCGCGAAGAGCCGGGAGATCCTCTGCCGCTTCATGAAGTCGAGCAGTCGCGGGCTGTCCCGCCGCGTGTTCTCGTCGATCAGTTGCAGGCATCCGCCCGCGATCAGCGTCGAGAAGATCTCCTGGCCGGCGACGTCGAAATTCAGCGACGAGAATTGCAGCGTGGCCGCGCCCGGCGCGGCGTTCGAGGAGCGCACCTGCCACTCGACCAGATTGATTACCGGGCGGCTGGGCATGACCACTCCCTTGGGGCGGCCGGTCGATCCCGAGGTGTGGATGACGTAGAGCGGCCTCTCGATCGAGTATTCGACGTCGAGGTCCTCCGGGCTCAGCGCGGCGATCGTCTCCGCCTCGTCCTCCAGCAGCACGGCCTCGACCCCTTCGTCGAGGCTCAGCCGGGTCTCCGGAGAGGTGAAGACGAAGCGCGCGGCGACGTCGTTCAGGATGAACCGCAGCCGCTCCTGCGGATGCCCGAGGTCGAGGGGGACGTAGGCGGCGCCCGCCTTCACGATCGCCAGCAGAGCGGCGATCTGGTTCACGCCGCGGTGCTGGCCGAGGGCCACGCAGTCGCCGGCCCGCACGCCGCGCCCGACCAGATAGCGGGCGATCCGGTTGGCGTAGGCGTTGAGCTCGGCGTACGTCATCCGCAAGGTCGGCCGGTCGGACACGTGCGACAGCGCGACCGCGTCGGGAGTGCGCCGGCACTGCTCCTCGAACAGGTGATGAAAACCTTTCGTCTGCGAGAAGGGATGACGGCCGCCGCGGCCGATCTGGAGGCAGCGCTCGCGCTCCGCGGCGTCCATCAGGGAGAACGACGAAACGCTGGCCTGGGGGTCTTTCACGATGCCGTGCAGCAGCGCGGCGTAATACCCGCAGATCGCCGCGACGGTGGCGGTGGTGAACAGGTCGGTGTTGAACTCCACCGAGCACTCCAGCCGGTCGCGGACCTCGGAGACGAACAGCGCGAAATCGAACTTCGCGGTGCCGGTGTGCCCGTCGAGCCTCTGGGCCGCCCCGGGGTCGGCTTCCGGGCTCCCCGCCATCAGCTCCTGCAACGGCGGCAGGTTCTGCAGGGTGAACAGGATCTGGATCAGCGGGCTGTGGCTGAGATCGCGCTTCGGATTGAGGTCGAGCACCAGCTTTTCGAACGGCAGGTCCTGGTGCTCGAAGGCCTCGATGGTCGTCTGCCTGACCTCCGCGAGCAGGTCGAGGAACGGCGTCTCCGGCTCCATGCGCGCCCGCAGCACCAGCGTATTGACGAACAGGCCGATGAGGTTCTCCAGCTCCGCGCCCTTGCGGCCGGCGATCGGCGTCCCGACCAGGATGTCCTGATGCCCGGTGAGGCGGTAGAGGAGGACGGCGAAGGCCGCGAACAGCGTCATGAACAGCGTCGTCCCCTGGCGGTTGCTCAGCGCCTGGATCTCCGCCACCAGCGGCGGGTCGAGGGCGAACTCGAAGATGTCGCCGCTGAACGTCTGCTTCAGGGGGCGCGGATAGTCCCCCGGAATCTCGAGGATGGTGCTGGCCCCCGCGAGCTGCCGGGTCCAGTACTGCCGGAGGCGGTCGACGCCGTCGCCCTCGAACTGCTCGATCTGCCAGGCCGCGTAGTCGGCATATTGGATCCGCAGCTCCGGGAGCGCCGCCGGCCGCCCCCCCAGCTCCTCGTGATACAGCGCCGCCAGCTCGCGTTGAAAGACGCCGAGCGACCAGCCATCCGCGATGATGTGATGGATCGTCGTGATCAGGGTCGTCTCGTGCGCCGAGGTGACCCCCTTGATGCGGAACAGGGGTGCCTGCCGCAGGTCGAACGGCGTGCTCGTCACCTCGGTGCAGATCGCCTGGAGCCGCTGCGCGGCGGTGCGCGCGTCCAGCCGGCCGAGGTCCTCCCAATCCACCTCGACGGTGAGCTCCGAATGGATCGCCTGCCGCGGCTTGCCGCCGGCTTCGATCACGCAGGTGCGCAGGGACTCGTGCCGGGCGATCAGCCGGTTCACCGCGCGGTTATACGCGCCGCGGTGGATCGCGCCCTTGATCGTCCCGATGTACGGAATGTTGTAGATCGCCGTGCCGGGCTCGAGCTGTTCCAGGAACCAGAGCCGTTCCTGCGAATAGGACGCCGGCGGCGCGAAGACTTCCCCGTTTCCCCTGCTCTCGACTCTCATGATGACTCCATCTCCCGACGGGTAAGCCGCGGCGGCCCGGCGATCAGCGTTCCATCTCGGGCAGTTGCACCCGGTATCTCTCTCTCGACACGATCTTGAAGTCCGGGCCCTGCTTGAGGCTGGTGGCGTTCGCCGATTCCGCCGCGATCAGTTGCGCCACGGCGCGCGTGCTGGGCTCGCGGAAGAATTTCTGCACCGACAGATCGACGTTGAACTCGTCCAGGATGCGCGCGATCAGCAGCGTCGCCTTCAGCGAATTGCCGCCGCGCGCGAAGAAGCTGTCGTCGTCGGCGACGTCGTCCACCTCCAGGATGTCGAGCCAGATCCCCTTCAGTTGCCGGTGGATCTCGTCGACCGCGACCCCGGGGCCGTCGGTCTCGGGCTGGCGCGAGGCGGCGAAGCGCGCGATCAGCGCGTCGCGATCGATGGCGCCCTCGGCGGTGAGCGGGAATTCGTCCAGCACGACGAAGCGGTCCGGAATGAGATCGACCTCGCCGCGGAGCACGAGATGCTCGGCCGCCGCCTCGGCGGACAGCCGCTCCGGATCGGCGATGACGAACGCGACCACCCGCGGGCCGGCGGCCGGCTCTGCCTTCACCGCCAGGACCTCCGCGGCGCGGATGTGCTCCTGCCGGCAGAGCGCCGCCTCGATCCCGGTCAGCTCGACGGAGCACCCGTG
>DASWQX010001232.1:0-3304 GCA_036403495.1 Thermoanaerobaculia bacterium | reverse complement strand
ACCTGCTTCGAGACGAGCTGACAATCCGCCAGCGTCACCCCCTCGGGCTTGTCGACGAACAGCCGCAGAACACCCCCCTTGAGCTCGGCGTGCACCAGCTCGCAGCCAGCCGCCTGAGCGACCTGCTCAATCTCGGGCGTGATTTCCGCGAAACGGCTGGAAGTGACGGCCATGCTTTCGTTCTAGGGCTCCTCGGGTTCCTGGTTTTTCGGACTCGCCCAACAAAAAAAGTGGGCTCTACGCCCACTCCTTTACCGACCGTCACCGGTCAGGGCAAGCTGGCTCCCTCATTATAGAGGAAAAGGCACGTCCGTCAAGTTGCGACAGAGCAACACCTTGCCGGCTCCGGAAGGCCTCCGGGCGGTCGGGAGAGGCGAACGGCGAGACCGTTCGCTTGAGGACAACGCGCGGCGGGGAAGGTTTCTTCCCGGGGGGCGGGCGAACAGAAAGAACGGACGAACACGGACGAACAGGGACCCTCACGGACGCGGGGGAAAACCTGACGGCTGTCCGTGCCGGTCCGTGCTCGTCCGTGTCTGTCCGTGTGCAACCTCGCCTTGGTTCGGTGCCAAATTGGCGCCCTAAGCTGCTCCTCGCGGCTCCCTCTCCTGGGGAATTTCCCTGGCAGGCTCCTTGCTACAAGGGGAGAGCGAGAAGTGATGAGCGAAAGGAGAAATGACCTTCTATGAGCACGCATCGCAATAGAAATCTGGCGACCTTCCTGCTGGTGCTGGGAGCGGTCGTCTTCGGCATGGTCCTCGCCGGGGGATTGCAGATGACGATCCCCAGCCAGGCCGCCGACCAGGACCCGAGCCTCTCGGCGACCCGGCTCGCGGCGCAGCACGCCACGACCACGCTGCCCAGCTTCGCCGATCTGGCCGAAGCGGTCGAGCCGGCCGTGGTCTCGATCCAGGCGGCCACCATTGAGAAGGCCCCGCAGGGGCGCGGCGGCCGCGGCGGCGTCGATCCGTTCGAGTACTTCTTCGGCCCGCGCAACCGGCGGCCGCAGGGGCAGCCGCAGCAGCCGCAGCAGCAGCAGCCGGACGACGAGGACGATCAGGGCGCTCCGGGCCCGGGCCAGATGCCCGGCGGCCAGGGTGGTCAGGAGTTCCGCTCCGACGCCGGCGGCAGCGGCTTCGTCATCAGCCCCGACGGCCTGATCGTCACCAACAACCACGTCATCGAGGGCGCCACCACGGTCAAGGTCCACCTCGGCGACCGCGACTACACGGCGCAGGTCAAGGGCTTCGACAAGGCGACCGACATCGCCCTGCTGAAGATCGACGCCGGCCACCCGCTGCGCTATCTGGAACTGGGCGACAGCGACGCCATCCGGGTCGGCGATTGGGTGATGGTGATCGGCAACCCGCTCAACCTCGACAAGACGGTCACCACCGGCGTCGTCTCCGCCAAGGGGCGCTCGATCGGGATCAGCGGCGACGCCTCGTTCGAGAACTTCATCCAGACCGACGCGGCGATCAACTTCGGCAACTCCGGCGGCCCGCTGATCAACATGCAGGGGCAGGTGGTGGCGATCGCCACCGCCATCAACTACGGCGCCGAGAACATCGGCTTCGCGGTGCCGGTCAGCACCCTCAAGGACATCCTGCCGCAGCTCCGCGAGAAGGGTAAGGTCAGCCGCGGCTACCTCGGCCTCGGCGTCCGCAACCTCGACTACACGCAGGCCCAGGCCTGGGGTCTCCCGGGTACCGACGGCGCCCTCGTGCAGTCGGTCGAGAACGGCCCCGCCAAGGACGCCGGCGTCGAGCACGGCGACGTCATCCTCGCGGTCGACGGCCGCAAGGTGAAGCAGACCCGCGACCTGATCAACTACGTCTCCGGCAAGGGGCCCAACGCCACCGTCACCCTCGACGTCTTCCGCAACGGCAAGACGCTCCAGAAGCAGGTCAAGCTGCGCGAGCGCCCGGCCGGCCAGACGCAGGAGGACACCTCCAGCAGCAAGCCCGAGGGGAGCAGCGGCGTCGAGTGGCTGGGGATCCAGTACCAGGATCTGACCAGCAGCCTGCGCAGCGCCCACGGCATCCCCGCGAGCACCACGGGGATCATCATCACCAGCGTCACGCCGACCAGCCCGCTCTATGAGCAGTTCGTGCGGCCGGGCAGCATCATCACCGAGGTCAACGGCCAGGCCATCCGCGGGGCCGGCGACTTCGAGAGCGCGATCAAGAGTGCCAAGCCGGGAGCCTATCTCCGCTTCTACGCCCTGCAGTTCGACCAGCGCGGCGGCAGCACGCCGTTCTTCGCGGTGGTCCAGGTGCCGGCGAAACGATAGGGGATGCCCCGTTGACCGATATTCGTCAGTAGACCGACCGACAGACAATCTGGTGGTTTAAAAGGCCGGCTCGCGAGAGCCGGCCTCTTCTTGTTAGACTGGAATCAACCATGCCGAGACCCGCCGACAGCTTCCGCGCCTCCGTCCTGGTGGTCGACGACGAGGCCGCCATCCGCGACAGCCTCCACATGATCCTCGAGTACGAGGGGTACCGGGTGGAGGAGGCGGCGAACGGCTCGCAGGCGCTCTCCAAGGTGGCGGAGCGCGCCCCGGACGCCGTCGTGCTCGACATCAAGATGCCTGAGATGGACGGCCTCGAGCTGCTCAAGGCCCTGCGCGAGCGGGGCTACGACATGCCGGTGCTGATGATCAGCGGCCACGCCGACGTGGCGACCGCCGTCGAGGCGACCCGCCGGGGCGCCTTCGACTTCTTCGAGAAGCCGCTCCAGCGCGACCGCGTCCTGCTCTCGCTGCGCAACGCCATCGAGGCGTTCCGCCTGCAGACCGAGAACCGGACCCTGCGCGTGGAGCCCGAGCAGATCGTCGGCACCGCGCCGGCGGTGCGCCGGCTGCGGGAGATGATCGACAAGGCCGCGCCCACCCCAACGACCGTCCTGATCACCAACGAGAGCGGTACCGGCAAGGAGCTGGTGGCGCGGGCCATCCATCGCCTCTCGGTCCGCCGCGACCGCCCGATCGTGCAGGTCAACTGCGCCGCCATCCCCGAGAACCTGATCGAGAGCGAGCTCTTCGGCCATGAGCGCGGCTCGTTCACCGGCGCCACCGCGCAGCGCCTCGGGAAGTTCGAGATCTGCGACGGCGGCACCATCTTCCTCGACGAGATCGGCGACATGACGCCGACCACGCAGACCAAGATCCTGCGCGTGCTGCAGGAAGGCGACATCCAGCGCGTCGGCGGCGTCGAGACCATCAAGGTCAACGTCCGCGTGATCGCCGCCACCAACAAGGATCTCGAACAACTCGTGCGGGAAAAGAAATTCCGCGAGGATC
>DASWQX010001231.1:0-18936 GCA_036403495.1 Thermoanaerobaculia bacterium | reverse complement strand
CCCGACGCCCCCGACGCGATCCACTACGAGGCGGTAATGAGCCTGGCCGACCACGCCCTCTACCTGGCGAAGAAAGAGGGGCGCAACCGCGCGGTGGGCGCGCTCCCCGGGCCCGCCGGCGCCCTGTTCCCCGAAGGCCCTCTCGACGAGGTGGCGGAGAACGCCGTCGAGCTGGTGCGCTCGGCCGAGCCGGCGCGAGGGGGGCTCGCGCCGGCCGGCGTCTCGTCTTCAGACCTCTAGAGATTGCGCAGGATCGTGCGGAAGCGCTGGCTGACGGACAGGCGCTCCATCAGGAATTCCAGCCGCTGCGGCACGGCCGTCGTGGCCGCGGTTGCCGCCGCGCCGGCGGTGGCGTTGTCGGCCTCGCCGTTGGGGAACGGCAGCGTCGGCAGGTAGGTGGGCGGGCGCCGCAGGTGGGTCGCCTGCTCGTAGGCGTAGGCGTACTTGATCAGCGTCGGCTCGCTCCAAGCCGTGCCGATGAAGCTCAACCCCACCGGCAGCACGCCGGCCACGAAGCCCATCGGGACGTTGACGATGGGGTACCCGGCCACCGCCGACGGATAGGTGCTGGAGCCGCCGAAGTGATCGCCATTGATCAGGTCGGTGGTCCAGGCCGGGCCGCCGCTGGGCGCCACCAGCGCGGTGACGTTGAAGTTGGCCAGCGCGGCGTCGATCCCCTGCGCTCCCGCCAGTTGGTGACCCAGCACCAGGGCATCCGCGTACTCCTGGGCCGTGAAGGGGTCCGACTCGGAGAGCAGGAACTCCTCCTGGCCGAAGTACTGCAGCTCCTGGGCGGCGTGGTGGTTGTTGAAGTCGATGGCATCGGCCAGGGTGTGGATCGGCACGCCCGTGCGGGTCGCCAGGTAGGCGTTGAGGTCGCGCTTGAACTCGTAGAACAGCACGATGGTCTCGGAGTTGTCGCTGAGCAGGGTGTTGATCGTCGGCAGGTCGGCCGGATCGACCAGGGTGGCGCCCGCGGCGTGCAGGGCGGTGAGCGCCTTCTCGAACAGCGCGTCGGTCGGCACGCTGTAGCCGGTGTAGAAGGTGCGGAGCACGCCGATGCGCGCCCCCTGCAGGCCGTGGGGGTCGAGGAACTGCGTATAGTCGGTGGAGAACTTGCCGGCACTCGCGGCGGTCTGCGGATCGCGGGGATCGACGCCGACCAGCGCGCTGAGCATCGCGGCGGCATCGGCCACGGTGCGGGCGTGGGGGCCGACGGTATCCTGGGTGTGCGAGATGGGGACGACGCCAGCGCGGCTGGTCAGCCCCACGGTCGGCTTGATCGCCGCGACGCCGCAGTTGTTCGCCGGGCTGATGATCGAGCCGTCGGTCTCGGTGCCGAGCCCGGCCGTCACGAGGTTGGCGGAGACGGACGCCGCCGAGCCCGAGCTGGAGCCGCTGGTGTTGCGGTCGAGCACGTAGGGGTTGCGGGTCAGCCCCCCCTCGCCGCTCCAGCCGCTGGTGGAGTTGAAGCCGCGGAAGTTGGCCCACTCCGAGAGGTTGGTCTTGCCGAGGATCACCGCGCCCGCCGCCCGCAGCCGGGCCGCCACGGTAGAGTCCTGGTGAGCCGGCGAGCCCTCCAGTGCCAGCGAGCCGGCCGTCGTCTCCATCTTGTCGCCGGTGTCGATGTTCCCCTTGAGCATCACCGGAATGCCGTGCAGCGGGCCGCGCACATGCCCCTGCTTACGCTCGCGGTCGAGCGCCTTGGCGATCCGCCGCGCGTCGGGATTGAGCTCGAGGACCGCGTTGACCCGCGGGCCGCTCTCGTCGATCGCCGAGATCCGCTCCAGGTACATGTTGACCAGATCCTGCGACGACAGGCCCCCCCGCGTCATCGCCGCCTGCAGCCCGGCGATGGTGGCCTCCTGGATCTGCACCGCCTTGTCGCTCAGTCGGGGCAGATCCAGGGCCTTCACGGCCGACTCCCCGATCAGCCCCGCCAGCGGAACCCCCGCGCCGGCCACCGCTCCCAGGCGCAGAAAGTCTCTCCGGCTCGGCGACGTGCTCTTCTCTTCTCCTCGCTTGGTCTCATCACGATCTTCCGGCATGACGATCTCCTTTGAAGTGGAAACAGGAAGGAACTGCGCAAAGAGCTGTTGAAGAAAAGATGACCTGCCCGGTCATCATATAGAACTCGGTCTCAGGAGGAAATACAGACGGCTCAACGGGTGAGTCCCTTCAGGAGCCGCGGCGGTTCATGGCGCGGTGGCGCGCTCGAGGTCGGCGAGGTCAGGGGCCAGGAGAGGTAGACTGGAGGCGACATTGCGCGGCAGTCTATCCAAGCCATGGAGGCAGAGCCCATGATCCGACTCCGCATCGTCTCCCTCGGCCTGCTGGCGGCCGGCCTTTTGGCCGGTCCCGGCGGCGCGGACCCGAAGCCAGAACCGGCCAAGGGGCCTTTCCAGGTCCGCCAGTACACTTTCGAGCAGCTCTTCGCGACCCGCAGCTACGTGGGCCTCCCCCACCCGGCGGAGCCCCGGGGCAATTACCCCGACTCGTTCTCGCCCGACGGGCGCAAGATCCTGGTGAGCAGCGACAGGACCGGGGTCTTCAACGCCTTCGCGATCCCGATCGACGGTGGCGAGCCGGTCCAGCTCACCGATTCCAAGACGAACGCCATCCAGATCATCGGCTACTTCCCGCGCGACGAGCGCTTCCTCTACACCAGCGACCAGGGGGGCGACGAGCAGGACCACATCTACGTCCGGTCGCCGGACGGCCAGGTCCGCGACCTGACGCCGGGCGAGAAGCTCAAGGCCGAGTTCCTGGGCTGGGCGCCCGACGGGCGCTCGTTTTTCTTCGCCACCAACGAGCGCGATCCGAACGTCTTCGACGTCTTCGAGATGGCGCTCGACGGCTACGAGCGCAAGCTCCTGTTCACCAACGAGGGCAACTGGGTGCCGGAAGGCGTCTCGCCGGATCGGCGCCGGGTCGCTCTCACGAAGGTGCGGGGCAAGGCCACCGACCTCTACCTGCTGGACCGGCGGACCGGGAAGCCGACGCTCGTCACTCCCGTGGATTCGAAGAATGGCCCGGTGACCAACGAATTCATGACCTTCAGCCCGGACGGCGCGGGCCTCTACTACACGACCGATCAAGGGTCGGAATTCGCACCCCTGATGCGCTACGAGGTCGCCACCGGGAAGCGCAAGGTGGTGCTGAGCCCCGGCTGGGACCTGGTCACGGCCAGCTTCTCGCGGACCGGGCATCACTTCCTGGTCGCGATCAACAACGACTCCCGTACCGAGGTCCGTGTCTTCGAGACGGCGGGGATGCGCCTCGGACGGCAAGTGCCTCTGCCAAAAGTGCCGGGCGCGATCGTGACCGATGTCGAGATCTCTCCCGACGGCCGCTCGATGGCCTACTACGCCGAGTCGGGCAGCACGCCGCCCACCCTGTTCGTCCGCGATCTGAAGACCGGCAAGGACCGCCAGCTCACGCGGAGCCTCGGCCCGGACATCGACCCCGCCGACCTGGTGGCCGGCGAGGTGGTGCGCTTCAAATCCTTCGACGGCACCGAGATCCCGGGCATCCTCTACCGGCCGCACCAGGCCTCGCCGCAGAGCCCGGTGCCGGCCATCGTGAAGGTTCACGGCGGCCCCGCGCTGCAAGCGAACGTCGGCTACAGCGGTTCCCTCCAATACCTGATCAACCATGGCTATGCCGTCTTCGACATCAACATCCGGGGGAGTACCGGCTACGGCAAGACCTTCTCCGCCATGGACGACCGCAAGCACGCCGAAGGAAACCTGGACGATTGTGTGGCGAGCAAGAAGATGCTGGCCGCCACCGGCTGGATCGATCCCGGCCGGATCGGCATTTACGGCGCCAGCTATGGCGGCTTCATGGTGCTCGCCGCTCTCACGTTCCGGCCGAAGGAGTTCGCCGCCGGCGTCGACCTCTATGGGGTCTCCAACTGGGACCGGGTGCTGAAGGACATGCCGGCTTACTGGGGGCCGGAACGCGACCTGGAGTACCAGGAGATCGGGGATCCGGAGAAGGACGCCGACGCCCTGCGGCGGATCTCCCCCCTCTTCCATGCCGAACAGATCGAGAGGCCTCTCCTCGTCCTCCAGGGCGCGAACGATCCACGCGTTCTCAAGGAGGAGTCGGACTCGATCGTGGAGGCGGTGAAAAAAAAGGGGGGCACGGTGGAATATCTCGTCTTCGAGGGTGAGGGGCACGGCTTCCACCACAAGGAGAGCCAGAAGCGGGCCTACGAGGCCATGCTGGCCTTCCTCGACAAGTATTTGAAGGGCGCGCCGCCGGCTGGCACGAAACCGCAGGCCGATTGAGCGGGTCTCCGGCGCGGTTCACGGGGCCGTGGCGCGCTCGAGGTCGGCGAGGTAGGCGAGGGCGTGCTCGGTGGTCTCGCCGCACATCTCGGCCGAAGGGCGGAGCCGGACGCAGACCTCGGGGCGGTCGGGGCTGCCGAACAGCCGGCAGAGGTTGTCCGCGGAGAGCTGGACGCAGCGGACGCCGGCCGGCTTCCCCGCCGGCATCCCCGGGATGGGCGAGGAGATCGAGAGCGCGATGCAGCAGGCTCCGCAGCCGGCGCGGCAATTCATGGCAGAGAGACCGGTCATGAAAGAGAGGATAGCGCTTCCGACGCCGCCGCCGGCCCTAGCTCCAGCTCCCAGGGTCCCGGCCGGGTGGGCGCGCGCAGGGCTCGCTTGAGGGCGGCGAGGAAGCGCGAGCGCCGCATCTCCACGGCGCCGAAGCTCGCCAGGTGGTCGGTGTAGGCTTGGCAGTCGACCAGCGCGAAGCCCCAGCGGATCAGGTTGGCGAGCAGGGTGGCGAAGGCGACCTTGGAGGCGTTCGGCTCCAGGGCGAACATCGACTCGCCGAAGAAGACGCCGCCGAGCGAGATCCCATACAGACCGCCGACCAGCCGGCCGTCGCGCCAGGCCTCGATCGAGTGGGCGAGCCCCTCTTCGTGGAGGGCGGTGTAGCCGGCGATCATCTCCTCGGTGATCCAGGTGCCGCGCTGGTCCGGCCGCGGCTTCGTCGAGCAGCCGCGGATCACCTCGCCGAAAGCCGTGTCGGCGCGGACGCCGAAGGTGCCGCGCCGCATCTCCCGGCGCAGCGACCGCGACACGTGCGCCTCCTCCGGCACCAGCACGAAGCGGGGGTCCGGCGAGAACCAGAGCAGCGGCACACCCTCGTGCGGCCAGGGGAAGATCCCCCGCGAGTACGCGGTCTTCAGCGTCTCCACGTCCGGCTCCCCCCCGACCGCGACCACCCCGTCGGGGGAGGCCCAGCTCACGGGGGGGAAGAGGATACGGCGGCGCGGCATGGACGGGAGGGTACTGAAACCTGGAGCAAACCGAAAGCATCCAGGACCAATCCCAACTCCGCCGCGTCACATCGCCTGATACTTCTGGGACAGCCAGTAGAGAGCGGCGACGGCGAGGACCACGACCAGCAGGGCCACCAGGAGCCCGACTCGCGACTGCCGCGGCGGGCTGATCCCTTCCTCGATCCCGAGGACCCGGCGGTAGCTTGCCTCGCGGCCGCGGACCCCGGCGGACAAGCGCCGCGACGCGACGTAGAGCATCCAGGCCCCGAACAGCGTCATCAGGATGCCGCTCCCTCGCCCGACCCACAACTGGCCGCTCTCGCCGAAGGTGCGATAGAGCCACAGGTCCTGCCGCGGCGCGCCGCCGCTGGGCGAATAGAACAGTGCTAACAGCGCACCAGTGGCGAACAGGACGAGCCCGCCGATGAGCAGCTTGCTCACTCTCAGTCGATAGAAGTCCAGCTCGCGTTGCAGGGCGATCTCGGCGGCCGGTCCCGGCTGCGCCGGATCTCCGGGCGTCACCGAGCCGCTCTTCCCATCCTTGACGAACACGGCGCCGCACCCCCGGCAGAAGGGGGTGCCGGCCACGCCTCGATGCAGCGGACGGCTGCACGCCGGGCATCGCCAGTTGACGAAGTGGAGCACCAGGCCCACGAGCAGGACCGCCCCCGCCGTGAGCGCCAGCGCGGAGCCGCCGAAACCGGCGATCTGATAATTGGGGTTGCGGAAGAGCAGGACGAGGGCAAACGTGCCGCTGAGGATAGGGATGGCGATGAGGAGCTCGAGCTGCCGGCGCCGCTGGAAGGCCGTCAGAATCTCCTGCCGCTGCTCCGCGCTGAAGCTCGCCATGCCTCACCCTCCCCATCCAGCCCTGCCTTGGTTTGGGTCAAGGGTACCACGCTTCAGACCCGCGGAGAGACGCGCGCAAAATCAGGGTCCTACGCTCTCCAGTCGCGGTCCGCCCAAAAGCACCGGAGCAGGCAAGCGCGGCCTCGAGCCCCTGATCACGAGCCAGAGCATGAGCACAAGCTCCCCGAGGAGGGCGGGCTGGGAGAAGAGGAACACCTGGTGCTGATATTGCGGCACCAGCAGGCCAGTAAAGCTCATGATCAGGTAGGCGAGGCCGTTGATGATCAGCCAGACGCCGAGAAAGCGTGGCAGGAAACGCGACCTGTATACCAGGAGGGCCAGAGGCAGGAGCCAGAGGCCCCACAGGATCTCCGCGGCCGTGTTCTGATGGTCGTGCAAACGGAGGAACAGCAGGGCCAGCGCGTCCCGCTGGGCCTTGTCGAATCCGGACAGGAAATCGGCGCCGCGCACGACCGTCAGGGCGCCGGCGTCGCTCACCACACCCACGAAATTGAGGAGCGCGGGCATGACGCCCCCGAGAATCACCACCAGCACGGCGAGGTGCTCGTCCACCTCCTTGAACAGCCGGTAGAAAGCCAGGACGAGAAAGATCAGGACGACCGCGCCCACCAGGTCGCCCACCATGCCGAAACGGAAGAGCCACTCGTGAGCGGCGATGTTGTCGGCCGTCGCGGTCGCGTTCCCGGTCACGAACAGCTTGTTGGGGATATAAATCAGGCGCAGCGGGCCGACGGCGGTCAGGAGCAGGTACCACAATCCGGCTACTCTCCCTGGATTATTATGAGTCGAATCATGAGTCGAATCGTGAGTCGAATCGTGAGCCGCGCTCATGGTCCCTCCCCCGTTGAGCCCGTGGTTGGCATTACGCCACTCAGTACGCCGGCGGGGCGCGATCCTTACAGGGGGGCGCGGAGGAAAATCGGCTGTCCGACCGCCAGTCGGCCGATGCGAGTCACCGTGCCGTAGATGCCCGCGGTGTTCTGGTGCGCACGAACGACCGCCTTCAGCACTTCGGGCGCGGAGCTTGCGGAATCGGGGTCGAAGCACACCATCGAGCAACGAATGTCGCGCATCGTGACGGTGATGGCCGGGGCGTCGTCCCCCTCGCCGAAGGAGAGCACACCGCCCACCCACTCGTCTTCCTGGAAGGGAATGGGCCGCAGCAGACGGACCAGAACATTCGGGCGAAACCGTCGCACGTCCAGGCTCCGCCCCGCGAGCCGTCCGATCTCGTGGATCGTCTCCGAGGCGATTATGGAGAGGGACGCTTCGTCGAAGATGCCATGGTTCAACTGCATCATCTGCACGGGAGCCCCGTGCCGGCGTCCGACCTCCGCGGCCAGATCCTCCCCGAAGACAGGCATCTCTTCGCCATCCGGCGTGCGAACGTGCGTGGGAAGGTCGCGCTGAGCACCGTCTTCGCGGCGGCGCGGAGAAAACAGGACCAGGTCGGGAAGCTTGCCGGCCGTCAGCCATGGGAACCCGCCGCGATCCTCGATCCGCCGGAAGGCCAGGCGCCTGTCACCCTCGAGGCCGTGCCAGCCCAGCTCGGCGGCCTCGAGTGGTTCCCCGCCCATCGACTTCACGGGATACCGGAAGATCGCCTCTACCTGTCCGATTTCTATCAGCATGACTCCTGCTTCAGTATAGCGGCCGTCGGGGGACTTGCGGCAAGGCCCCGGCGCCCCTCGGGCTCCCCGAGCGCGATGCTAGACTCGGATCCATGCCCCATCCGGTCCCCCCGCATGAGACCCGCACGATCGAGCAACTGCGGGAGCAGCTCGCCGTGGAGCGGGATCTCGCCCGGCGGCTTCGCGAGGCCCCGGACACACGCGGGCTCTACAGCGCGGTTTATGATGAATTTCTGCGCCGCGTTCCCCACCATCCATCGCTGGCGTTGAAGGAGAACCCGGAAGCTCAGGCGGAGCTGATCGGCCTCCAGGTTCGCCTGCTCGAACCCTTCCCGAGCTCCCGCACCCGTTTCCTCGAGGTCGGCGGCGGAGATTGCGCCCTCGCCCTGGAGCTGAGCCGCCGCGTAGCCCAGGTGACCGCGATCGAAGCGGGAAAGGAGATCTCGACCGGGACGTCCGAGGCTCCCAACCTGACCGTCCTTCTTTGCGACTCCCCGCCCTATGACCTGCCCGACGGCATCGTGGACCTGGCGTTCAGCTCTCATTTCATCGAGCACCTGCGCCGGGATGACGCGCTGTTGCATCTGAGGGAAATGCGCAGGCTCCTCTCGCCGGGCGGGCGCTACGTCTGCGTCACCCCCAATCGCCTCTGGGGTCCCCATGACATCTCGCGCTACTTCGCCGATTTTCCCGAGGGTCTGCACCTGCACGAGTACTCCCATAACGAGCTTCTCCGCCTCTTCCGGCGGGCCGGATTTCGACGGCGTCGGGTGATCTGCCGCATCGGTGCCTCCGATCGCCGGCTTCCCCATCTCGGCTATCGCCTGCTGGAGGGACTGCTGACCGCACTCCCGCAAAGCGCCCGGCGACGGGCGCTGTCCGCGCTCTCAAGGAATCGGCGGCAGCCCCTGCGCCTGTTCGAGCAGGTCATCGTGACGGCTGTGCGCTGACCCACGCCGAGTTGCTCTCCGAAGTGGCGGCGGGCAGCGCTTCCACCTCCCAGCGGTGCTCGGCCCGCACGAGGCCGACCACGAACTCCGGATTGTCGACGATCATCGCGCTGCGCAGAACGCGGCGATCGAACACGTGCAGAGCGCTCTCGTCGAGGAGGAAGACGTACAGCGTGAACTCGCCTTTGAGGACAGGCATCTCCGGCACCACGAGACGCGCACGATAACCGCGACGGCCGGTAAACGGCGGCAGACCCTGCTGGTGGCTGCTGAACGACAGCACCTGTACATCGTCGATCCGGTCGATACCGACGGCGAGATGAAACTCCTGCGCCGCATCGTCACACTCCCAATCGATCTCCAGGATGAGAGGCTCGAAAGGCTGATAGTGCTCCCCCTCGTCCCGGCGGCCGATCTGCCGCACCTCGCGGATCCGTGCCGGCCCCAGCGGCGCGTCGTGGGGAGCCGGCTCGGCTTCGCTCTTGCCGCTCTTGTCGCTCTTGGCGCTCTTGGCGAGCAGGAAACTCTCGTAGGCGTGAACCACATCGAGCACCGGCCCGAGCGCCTCGACGCGGCCGTTGCGCATCCAGAGCGCGCGCTGGCAAAACGAGGAGACGTAGTACATGGCGTGCGAGCAGAAAAGGAGCGTCCCTCTCGCCTCGACAAAGCGCAGCAGGCGGTCCATGCACTTCTTCTGAAAATAGCCGTCGCCGACCGACAGGGCCTCATCGATGATCAGCACGTCCGGCTCCACCTGGGTGGCGATCGAGAAGCCGAGCCGCATCGCCATGCCCGTCGAATAGACCTTGACCGGCTGATCGATGAACTCGCCGAGCTCGCTGAACGAGATGATGTCCGGCATCTTGCGCCGCAACTCGTCCTCGGTGAGGCCCAGCATGGCGGCATTGAGCACGATGTTCTGGCGGCCGGTGAGCTCCGGATGGAATCCCGAGCCGAGCTCCAGGATGGAGGCCACCTTGCCGCGCACGCTCACCGAGCCGGCGCTCGGGGCCGTGATCCCGGCGAGGACCTTCAGCAGGGTGCTCTTGCCCGCGCCGTTCTCGCCGATGATGGCCAGCCCCTCACCGCGGGGAATAGAGAACGAGACCTTCTCCAGCGCACGGAATTCGCGGTGGCGGAGCGTGCCGGTCACCAGCTCCCGCAGCCGGTCCCAGGGGGAGGAGTAGACCCGATAGATCTTTGAAAGGTCCTGGGAGACGACGGCGGTTTCGTGCATGGGTAGATCCTATCCGTTCTCCCGCCTCCTGTTCACGGACCCATTCTATCCGGGCTCACCCAGCTCGCG
Organism: Thermoanaerobaculia bacterium; assembly: GCA_036403495.1. Classification (GTDB taxonomy): domain Bacteria; phylum Acidobacteriota; class Thermoanaerobaculia; order Multivoradales; family UBA5704; genus DATARR01. Next base: position 8,880 of record DASWQX010001231.1, on the reverse strand, counting down.
AGCCCCCCGGCCAAGGCCACCGACTCCGCCCTTCTTATGCTAGTGTTTTTCTCGACTTACGGATGGCTCCCGACGGGCTGACGCCGCGGAAACCTGCTCCGGCCCATGCCCGGGGGCGGTTGCGCCCTCGCGGGGGGCGGTTGCGCCCTCGCCAGGGGTGGTTGCGCCCTCGCCAGGGGCCGTTGCGCCCTCGCCAGGGGCCGTTGCGCCCTCGCGTGGAGCGGTTGCGCCCTCGCGAGGGGCCGTCCGCCCCACGCGAGATCTCGTAAGTCCCTCGCGTAGGGCCGATGGGCCCCCGCGAGGGCGCAACCGCCCCACGCGTGGGGCCCACCGCCCTCCCCGTCCGTGAATGCCGCGGAGGCGTCCGCCGGCGGAACCCCCCGGAGGTGCCAGGGGATTCTCCCTCCCCTCCCCGTCCAGGAGTTAACCGCGAGGCATGGCCCAGCCCTCCAATCCATTCTCATTCATCTATAAAACCGCATCCCCCCCCTCGCAAACCCAAGCGGTTCTGGGGCGAGCAAGTTTCGGGGGACGTTTTACGTCTTATTCGGGCATGGGACGAAAACTGCGCTACATCCCCGAAGGCGGTGCCCTTGTCGAGGTCACCTGCCGTACCTTCCACAGCCACTTCCTCCTCCGGCCCGGCGGGGACCTCGACGGGATCATCGTCGGCGTCCTCGGGAGGGCCCAGCGCCTCTACGAAGTCCGCTGTTGCGGTTACATGTGGGCTTCGAATCATTTTCACCTCTTGCTGGACGTCGACAACGCCCGCCAGCTCGCGAAGTTCATGTGCTACGTGAACTCCAAGATCGCCCGGGAGATCAGCCGGCTCCATGGCTGGACCGAGAAGATCTGGTCGCGGCGGTATCAGGCCATCGTGATCAGCGACGAGGACGGAGCGCAGATCGCGAGACTGAAATATCTCCTCGCGAACGGTTGCAAAGAAGGCCTAGTGGCGCGTCCCCAGGATTGGCCGGGAGTCCACGTCGCCAAGGCCCTGATTCAGGACGAAGACCTGACAGGCTATTGGTTCGATCGCACTCGCGAGTATGCCGCCCACAACCGGGGAGAGGCTTTCGGCCCTCTCCAATACGCGACCCTTGAAACCCTTTACCTCTCTCCTCTTCCCTGCTGGAAGCACCTGCCGAAGGACGTCTGGAGAGCTCGCGCCCTCGGCCTGATCCAAGAGATCGAAGAGGAGGCGGCCGCCGAGAGGGCCAGAACGGGAGACCAGCCGCTCGGACCCGCGGCGATCCTGGCTCAACATCCCCTCGATCGTCCGAAGAATTCCAAGAAATCCCCCGCTCCGCTCTTCCACGCCGCAAGCGCCAGGGTCCGCCGCGAGCTCTGGGAGGGCTACCGCCTGTTCGTCGCGGCCTTCCGCCAAGCGGCGGAAAGGCTCCGAGCCGGCGATCGTGACGCGGTGTTCCCACTCGGAAGTTTCCCGCCAGCCCTACCCTTTGTCGGAGGTTGACGTTTTCCAGGCTTCGCGGACCTACAGATGTCGGCGTGAGTGTAGTGCTTGAGGATCAGTGTGCATATGCTCGTCCAGTGTGCCCGTCAGAGTGCCACAAAATCGCTACAGCCCGGGGCCTTGAGCTCGAAAAGACAACGCGGAGCGCGTCAGAGGGCGCGCTCCGGCATCCTTCCGAAACCGCCAGCAGGTCCGGCGAACGGTTCCGTAGTCGGCCTTTGCAGAAGCGCATGGCACCTTTTGCCGGGATTAGTTCAGCGGCAATACCCGGCAGAAGCGCATGGCACCTTTTGCCTGGGGAGCACCTTTTCCCCTGCGGGTTGGGCGTTCAGTGTACAAGGCTCCACTCCATCCCAGCCGACTCGTACATCTCAGCCAATTGATCCGGGACCTCTTCAAAATCATTAACCCATAGAACGGTTATCCCAAGCTGTTGAAGCGAGCACTCGACCAGTGAATCAACGACCTCAGAATGAGTTCTGAGAACAGCAAAGTGGCGAAGGGACTTGGCTTCCGCCTTTTCTAATGGCTCGCCTTCCTCGCAGAGACTCCTAATTCGCTCCCGCCGGGAATAGTGGAGAAGTCGGCGAATGTTTTCATCTTGCAGAGAAAGGCCCATGAACAGGCAAGGGGTTTCGCGGAGTAGATGTAGAAACGTGTAATTGAACATACTGGTGGGCGAGTTAAAAAAATCAAAGTACGCATGCTCTGTGAAGACTATTTTATCAGCTGCCTCCCTGGCTGCGTCTCCTCTCTTTTCATCAAATCGCAAGAAGCCGTGCATGTGGTAAATACTGATCTTTTCGGGAACGTGCGACGCTGAGGCGCGCTCAATAGTCCTTAAAAGCCTCTTCTCATAGCGGGCGTAAACATAAGCCTGAAGCAAGGCATCCAAGTTGAATGTCACTATTGCGCGAATTCCTGGATTACATGAGAATAGGCGTTCGCCCGGGTGTCGCATAGCGCAGAGGCTGGCTACGGCACGAAGAGTCGGGTTATTTATTTTTACATACTGAACAAACTCGGATCGGTTAAGCTTACCGACTCCTCCGGGAAAAAACGGAAAATCTCTGTACAGGGACTGGCGGACCTTCTCCGCAAAGTCACTATCACTTGAACATCGGGACCTCAGGATGCCTGCAATAGCCGGTAATGTAAATCCGAAGCTCCTTAGTTCGTCCAGTTCAGTGCCTCGGGCCAGCAAGTCTACAGAAAGCCGTCGCATGAGCTCGAGCCAAGTAGGCAGAGAGGAACCCAAAGAGACTCCCGCTCCGAGAGCCAAGAAGATGCCATGTTTATTGTATGCCTCATTCAGCGCAGCCCAACTCACACTCAGTACCTCCTTAAAGCGCACAACGATATTGGGCCTAAGCGGTGCGGATTAGCCGTCCGCTTAGGGCCCCGGGTTAGACAATGTCCGCGCGTAGTATTATCGACTATTTCGGCACCACTGTTTACCTTGGTCGTCTTTGCATAGGTACACCAAGATCCGGTAAGCTCTACCTCAGACGTGTCGCCCCCCCTCGTATGGTAGAAGCCCGATACTCCAAAAGTTTAGGTTGCTGGTTTAGTTGTGATCTTCTCGATTGCCGACTCCCAGGAGAAGCCAAATAGAAACGCGGTAAACCACTTGAGACCCTCTAGCGCGCCCGGTTTCGCAGCTAAATAGGCGGCAAGCAAAATTATACCGGTAACTGCGCAAAAGAGAAGAAGAAGCCCGTACTTCTTAACCCACGGAGGTAGGCCAATTACCTTCGCCAACGGCTTCGGTGCAACGGCTGCTCGTAAGACGGGAAAGACAATCGCTACGAGTACCCCGAAGCTCATCCACAAGTAAGCATGCATTTCGGTCATGGGACCCTCCTTATAGGAAGTAGACGGACCGAACGCTCCAATTCCCACTTCCTGCTCGCTTGCTAATTACTGCCCGGCTCAGAAGACGGCCAATCTTGGATTCAACGTCCAATCGTCCCGCCACCTGCCGGAAGAGGTCTGGAGAGCTCTTTGGCAGAAGTGCATGGCACTTTTTCCCAGCACTTTTTCCCACTGCACCTTTTCTGGTGGGGCGGCGATTGGCGTCCGGCGTAGCTGCAAGGTCGGTTATCGCGCCCCTTCAGGGCGCAGGGATGTGGATCGATCCGCGAGACCCAGGGCGTTGCCCTGGGCTGAGGAAGCCCGGGCCTTCAGCCCGGAAGGCGCGCGGTTCCTCTGAAGTTGGGTAGCTCCAGCGCGGGATACGAACCGCGCTTTGAAGAATCGCATGGCACCTTTTCTGGGGGGGGCGGAGCCGCGTTGGGTGTAAAGATGATTTCCCGAGACATCGATCGTCCTCCGGTATAACGTACCAGGATCCGCGCGCCTGGGGGCCCCATGCCGCCATTCAGTCGAATCCTATGTGCAGGGCGACTGCGAACGCGCCAGCTACAGCCATGACGGCCGATGCAATAACACCGGTGGCGTTGTATTGATTCGCGGTCGTCATGGCCAGGAAATTGGAGAGAGCCGCACCAAGAAGGATGCCACCGACGGTTCCCGTGTGGCGAAGCCAGCGGCGACCTGCGGTAAACCCGAGGTGATCGCTAGCCGCTTCGATATCAGCGATGGAAATGGAGTCGCTGCGCCTGCGTTTGGCGATTCGCGCAGAGTCAGTAATCAGAGCGCGAATGTACATTGCAACCCGAACTTTAAGTTCCGAGAACGCCTGCGGAGAGAAAGCACCTGAGTCGTCCGTGGAGAGCCGGTCGAGCGCTCTATGCAGAAGATGATTGGCCTCCGAGGAATGATCAGGCATATCGCGCGCCCCCGCGAACTGGATTGAGCGCGCTCTCCTCCAGAGCGTCGATGAACGCCGCTTCGACGTTGCGCTTGACGATCTGAACCGGAGCTCGACCCCGGCGAGTAGAGAGCGATGACAGCACTGCGATCAGAGCCGTAAGCGACGCTACGCTGCCGAGCGGGACCAAGAGGTCAGCCGGCTGTCGGCTGACAGCGGATGCTGCCACGCTGCTGGCAGCGGAGATGCCAAGCGTGAGCAAGATCTCAAATAGGCGGCGGGAAGTCGTGCGGGCGACAGGCGAGTCGTGAACATGGCGTTGTGGAGAGACGCCGGCCACGATGTCGCCTAGCCCCTTCTCGTAGTCGGCGGCCAAGTCGACCTGAGCAACGTCCCAGAACAGAGGGGGGAGTCCCTGCTCCAGGGGTTGGCCAATCACCGGAATGATGCGCGGACCGTGGCGCCCCGTTGGCGTGAGTGCGGCCTCCAGCTCACGGGTCGCCCAGCGGGATCGAAGATAAGCGGGCGTGATTAGCGCCAGGAAGGCGTCCGCCTTCTGCACTTCGTCCCCAATGCGACTTCGGAGGTCCTCGCCTGGCTCGACCAGATCGATCGTCCGAACAGTCAGTCCACGTTTCGTGAGGTCCGCCTTTAAACGTGTGGCAAGTTGCTCATCCTGCTGTGAATGGCTAAGGAAGACAGTCTTCATGGAACCTCCGCATGGGCCGATGTTCCGAGGGTCGCCCAACGCGTGGGCGATGAGCGGCGGGAACCGATGCCCCGCCGCACGCGGAGGACTCTCCCGTTCGCGAGGTACTTGTGGAGCAGAGGCAACGAGTAGCCGGCCCCGGCAGCCTGCGCGGTCGTAAAGTAACCACTATAAGCTTGCGCAACGGAGAAGAGCGCATTCCAGTCCGGAGCGCCTACGCGGGTAGCGGCTGGGGTGTTCATCGCGCACAGATCTTAACCAGAGGTTAAGCTTTGTGCAACGGTTGAGGCTGTCAAGGACCCGGCACCTTCTTCTGGAGGGCGTCTCTTCCGGTGGATGGCTGGCTCTGAGAGACACGAGGGGAAGCATCCGCCGGAGCCGGACGAGGCGGTCGCCGGGCTCCGGCGGGAGGTAGGTTGTGAATCAGTTGTCAAAGAGCTGGAGCGCGCGGTCCGATGCGCGTCCCGAGACCTCTTCTACGGACCCGCCGGCAGAAACGTCCAAGGCGGACGTCCGCCTCGACCCAACGTTCGGGCCGGCTCCTCCGTAGACTGTCAGGACGCCTCGACCTATCACAGTCCAGCACGAGGGGGCGTGAGCTCTTTGAAAACTGATACAACCAGGAGGGCGGTCGGCCACCGACTCCTGGTCCTCTTTACGCCCACGGGCGGCGGCGCCGCGCGCCGTCCCTGGGTCCCGCCGCTCGCGGCCGGCCCGTCCCGCCGCGAGCGCCAACCCCTTCCAGCCGATTCCTGGCCGATCCAGGCCACGGTCCGAGTCATCCCAACCGCGACCCGAGCCTCCCAGACCGGGGTACGGGTATCGCGATCGAGGTCCGGGAGACGCCGACCCTGGCCGGCATGACCCAGACCTCGGTGCGAACGGCACAGACCCCGGTCGCGAACACCCCGACCGCGAGACGGACATCCCGACCGAGGTCCGGAAGGCTCAGACCCCGGTACGAATGATTCAGACCCTGGGGTGAATGGCGCAGTCCTTGGGCACTCAGGCGTCGAGCTGGGCGAGGACGAGGCCGGCCGCGCTGGAGAAATTCGATTTGTGCGGCGGAAGGCTCAGGCCCAGACGATGAGGAGAGCGGCGCCTTGAAGAATCACGTGGCACCTTTCCCCCCTCGCGAGAACCTTGAGCCCACCAATGCTTACAGGTCACACCGTTGACTCGGCCCACAAAAATCGCCTAGCACCTCTCTCGGGCACCTTTCCTCGGAGCGCAAGGCACCTGTTCCGATGCGCGTCGAAGAACCCACCACCCTACGGCAATACTTCCTGGTAATGCCAGTATTGGTTGACAGCCACGCCGGCGTCGAGATGCCAGGACAGGATCGGCGTACCGATCGAGGTCCCCGAGTTCTTGAGGTCCATAACCACTCTCTCCGTGTAATCGTATGTCGGTATCAAGATACAGTTGACGCCCCCGAGAGGGGTGACGTGCCGCATTCCCCAAATCTGTCGAGGAGTGGGACTTCCTTGGACGTAAGGCGTGAGGGTGATCTGCTGGTTCGGAGCAGCATAGGTCAGGGCGTATGGAGACCCGTTGATGTTGAGCCAGAGAGCATAGCCAAACCACCAGTTCGAAGAACCATCAAAAGCCACTGTCAGATCCCGGCTGAAAACATTTAGGTAGGATGGCGCATCAGGATCCGCGATGACAGCGACATAGGGAGGCTCGTCATCGGCGTAGACGCTTACGTAAAGTGGCTCGTCAGCCTGGACTGCGGATACGATGTTAACTTGGTCTACCGTGCAGTAATTGATCGACATTTCTGCCTCCGTAGGGTTAGAGGTTCTCCGTCCGCCCTCCAGCGGGAAGGTGCTCTTTGCTGCTCGCGGTTGGCCAGGCCACGCATCCGGGACACTACTTCTCAACGGTATCTTAATAAAATTTAATATGCAAGTCTGCAAACGAAGCACAGGGAGGACCATCAGAGTTGGAGGGCAAGGCATCGGGAGCCCGCGATGGTCCGCAGCCGATTCCGGGGGCCGTCCTCGCGGAGCGGCTGATCGAGGAGAGCCGCGGACTCCCGCCGATCCCCGGGAGGGGTACGATCTCGGCGGGCGCGTTGGGCGCCCGGTTGTGGATCGGCGCGCTTACTCCGACGCGTGGCCCGCGCACCTTTCCTTTGAGCGGCGCACTTTCCCCGGGGCGAGGCACCTTGTTCTTTGGAGGAGCACTGACGGTCCTCCGGCCTGCAGCGATACCCGTTGCAAGAACAACACGCTCGGCAACGTTTGCGCCAGCGGCGGGTATACGTGCCAGAACATCTACGGCAGTTTCTGCGCTCAGGACGGCCGGTCCGCCTGCACATGCTCGAACTGGCCGCCCTACTAGGAAAGGAGACTGGAATGAAGGTTCGATGGATTCTGGCATCCGTTTCGGTGTTATTGATTGGATCGATGGCTGGGGCCGCCACGGCCGATCCGGCTGGTCCGCCGCCGACCCCCGCCGCCGCCGCCCTGGCGGCCATAGACGCGCCTGCCGTTCTTCTATGTATGGAGAGCTCTTCGAAGGTGGCGCTTCCCGGCGGCAATCCATTCCTACCGCGGAGCTTTGTAGAGCTGTGCGGCTCCTGCAGTGTGGCGGCCTGCCGCGGCGCGGAGATGGGTACGGGCGGATGCAGTCGGACCATCCCCACCGCAAAATGCATTGACTCCGACGGCCCCGTCTGTTCCGCCGACGGGTTGGCCCGCTGCTTCTGCCAGACCGCCCCTCCGTAGTTCTACTTTGTCAGATTACGGGCGCCCGTCCGCCCGGGCAATCTGACAAAGTAGAATTAGAGGACGCCAACCGGCGGGCCTGGACGCCGCGCGCGGCGGAACCGCGCATTATGCGGTTTCCGTCCGCTGGAGGCCTTGGGTTGGGCGCTAGGCTTGTCGAGCGACTCTTTATCTGGAACTACCGGGCGTTCGGCGAGGAAATCTTGGAGCGCGAGCTCAAGCTCATGGATCAGCGATGTCTCCAGGTCGGCAGCATTTTGTGAGTTCAGGGATGACCATTCCCATGTCTCTTCGAATTCTTCCGTGGGCGTATGTTCGGTACCGCTAGCGGTCAGGTAGAACACGTACACGTCTTTACATGAAGATGCCTCAATCCGATGACCGTAAAAGGATGCCGAGAAGTAGACCTTAGCCTTCGTTTCCAAGGAATCCTTCTCGGTACCGTGCTTTCGTAGATATTTCCTGATCGTCTCGGCAGCGCGCGATTCGAACGCCGCAGCGCCCGTCCTGTCGTTCGCAAACAGCTCGGCAGCGTCGCCGTCACGCTTCATCGTCGAACCGAGTGTGAGCTGATAGGCGATCAGGTCCGCTCCCGCTGTCGGCTCACGCCGGGTGAGCGACGAACCGAAGAGCGACGAACCTGAGGCAAACATCATTACAAGCGCAATCACAGCAATTCCGCGTCTCATTTTTACTCCGCGTTCGATATTGTACTGCACCGCCCAACGATGTGGCGGCTCAGCGCGCGGCGTCAGCCGTCCGCTGGAGCCGCTTGGGGTTGGCCGACCCAAGATTTCCTGCTCGCATATATGGCCATGGCCCGCTGTCTCTCATGGCAGTGGTCGATAACTCCAACTGCCTTCAGTTTGTTGTCGTTCGAACTGCGTCAGAAATTCTGAGGTGCCACGCGTAAAGTGATGGCTGAACCATTGAACAAAGTTGCTGGCCCACCATGCGCGAGGCTTGTACGCAGGATCGGTGGCTACGAGGTGGTCTAACAAGGCGCCCAACTCCTCGCGCCTCACCAATGAGGCGACGATTTCCTCGTGCGTGACGAAGTTGCCATCTCGTGTGAGCATCCGTATCGTGGACGCCACTATAGGTAGCACCTCAGCGAGTGTGAACCTTGCTGCTCTAGTCCCCATGGTAATTAACCTGCTTGACGGTCAACGCTCTGAGGTGAGCGGCG
>DASWQX010001230.1:0-2530 GCA_036403495.1 Thermoanaerobaculia bacterium | reverse complement strand
CCTGCAAGATCGTAGTGACCGACTCGGTCGCCAACTTCACGCTGCCGGGGAGCTCGGGCAACGCGTTCCTGCAATCGCGGACCTGGCCCAAGGGGAAGCCTGGAACAGTGGGCGCCGGGCGGTTCGCTTACGAGTACCGGCTAGACCTCACACAGCTCACGGGGCTGACGGCGCTCCCCTGCGTCACCCAGTTGAAGCTCACCTTCGGCCCGGTGGTCTCCCTGGACTACGACGGCAACGGCACCGCCGAGCAGGTCTTCGTCACCACCGCGGGAGGCCTCGGCTCGGTGAAGCCCTCCGCGGTGGACAAGACGGGGAACGTGGTCACCTTCAACTTCAATCCGCCGGTCTGCGCCGGCTCGTCGCCGGGGCACGGCCAGACCTCGTACTTCTTCGGTCTGGCCTCGGCGCTGACGAACCGCCCGGTGACCGCCACCGTGACCTCCACGCTGGGCGGTCCGCTGTCGCTGAACGCCCGGGCTCCGAAGCTCCTGCTGGCCCGCACACCGTTCCCGAAACGCCCGGCGAGGCGCTGAGAGCCGCTACTCGACCTTCGAGTCGTGATCAGCCCAGACCAGGCCGGACATCACCTTGGGGAGAAAACGGGTGGATTTTGCCGGCAGCATGTGGCCGCCGGCGATCGCCGCCGCGAAGGCGGCGGGCTGCATCGGCGGCAGCCAGACGCCGGTGCCGAGCTCGCCGGACGCCACCTGGTTCCAGAGCTCGTCGGGGTTCGAGCGGTAGACCACGGTGCCGTTGGTCGACGCTTCCGGCGGATGGCCGAGCGCGGCGAGGATCGTCTCCTGGAAGATCTCGACCGGCAGCTTCGGCTCGCCGGTCGGCGCCGGGTCAGGGACAGTGGTGGGGTTGAGGCGCCAGATCTCGGGATTGTGGTCCTTCACCCAGACGCCGATCGCCGGCTGCTCGGCGGCGGCCACGGCGGCGGCGAAGGCCGAGCCGTTCGTGCCGCGGAATGTCTGCGTGGAATCCGTCACGCCCGCCAGCCGGGAAAGATCGATCGGCTCCTTGAAGGCGCGGTGGATCGGATCGATCGTCAGCGCGGGGGAGTCGAGGCTGGTGATCACGGCGAGCTTGGCGGCGGCGGCGGTGCCCTCCGCGGCGCCGTGGGCGGCGGCGTAGCGCTGGCCCACCTTGTAGCGGTGGTGGCCGTCGGCGATGGCGGAGGGCACGTCGAGCGCCTGGCGATAGAGGGCAATGCGTGCCGGATCGTCGATCCGGTAGAGCACGTGGAAGTGGCCGTCGGAGTCGCGGTGGCGCACCAGGGGAGTGGCGCTCCGCAGGTCCTCGTGCAGCAGCTCGTCGAGCCGGCCGCCGTCCTCGGAGAGGAGGAGGGCGGGCTCGAGGTCGGTGCGCGTGGCCTCGAGCAGGGCGGTGCGGTCGGCGATCGCCTTCTCCAGCGTCTGCTCGTGTGGGCGGATGACCGTCGCGTCCTCGTAGCGCACGAGGCCGAGCAGGCCGAGGCGCTCGCCGCCGCCGGCGAGCTCGATGACGTAGGGGTAGATCGCCGGCCGGGGATCGCGCTCGATGACCCCCTCCTTCAGCCAGCGGTGTTGCAGGGCCGCGGCGAAGCGGTAGGGGTCCCCCCCTTCCGGCGCGACCGGGCAGGTCAGATGGACGAACTGGTGCGGGGATTGGCTGTGGAAGCGGTCCCGCGCGGCATCGTTGATCTGGTCGTACGGCGGCGCCGCCAGCTCGCCGGCATCGCCGGCGCCCGGCGCGTAGTGCAAACCCTCGAAAGCATAGAGTCTCATCGGTGTCCTCCCTCCGGGCGGTATTGTAGCGGCTTGTGTGTACCGCCACCCCGCCCGGGCATCAATGCCCGGGCTACCACGAAACGAAAAGCCTCCTGAAGGAGGCTCACAAGTTACATTGGCTCTCTTTGAGCCGGCTTCAGCCGGCTTTTCTTTCCACCGTAGCCCGGGCATTTATGCCCGGGCGGCCTCAAATCTCCTGCCACAACCACCGCGCCACCGCCATCCGCCGCTGGGTGTGGCGGACCTCGCGGAGGTAGGCGCGGCTGGTGGCGCCGGGGTGCCAGCTCTTCGGGCGGGTAAGGCTGGCGGAGAGGGCGGCGGCCTCGCGCTCGCTGAGGCTGGCGGCGGATTTGTGAAAGTAGTGGCGGGCCGCGGCCTCGGCGCCGTAGATCCCCTCGCCGAGCTCCGCGATGTTCAGGTAGATCTCCAGGATGCGCCGCTTCGAGAGGTTGGTCTCGAGCTGGTGGGTGAGGATCGCTTCCTTCACCTTGCGCAGCGGATTGTAGGAGCCGGAGAGCCAGAGGTTCTTGGCGACCTGCTGGGTGATCGTCGAGGCGCCGCGCGGGATCGATTTTTCGCGCCAGGCGTCCTGGAGGGCGGCCCGGATCTCGGCCTCGTCGAAGCCGTTGTGGGAGAAGAAGCGCATGTCTTCGTTCACCAGCACCGCCCGCTTCAGGCTCGGCGAGATCCGGGCGTAGGAGACCCACGCCCACTCGACCTTCTTCTTCGGTCCGAACAGCCCCCAGCCGCGGTAG
>DASWQX010001229.1:0-5650 GCA_036403495.1 Thermoanaerobaculia bacterium | reverse complement strand
AACTGGCGCAGGCGGTCGCCGCTCGCCTCGAAGGGGAGTTGCGAGTCCCCCTTGGCGGCGAGCTTCAGGGCGGTGTCGAAATTCCCCTCCTCGGCGAGCAGGTCGGCGAGGTCGTAGAGGGTCGCCGGGTCGGACCGCCGGTCGGCGATGTTCCCCTTGGCGAGGAGGATCAGCAGGTCGCGCGCCTCGGCTTTGCGGTCGGCGCGCAGCAGGGCGCGGGCGCGCAGGCGGACGAGGTTGGGCGGCAGGCTCGCCGGCTCCCCGGAGAGGGAGTCGGTGAGGGCCAGCAGGTCCGGCCACCGGCGGCGCTCCGCCAGGGCCTCGGCCGCGTCGGTGGTCCGCCGCCGCATGGCCGGCTGGGCGAGCGCTCCCGGCGTGCGCGCGGTCTTGAGCAACTCGGGCAAGCGCTCCAGCAGCCGTTCGGCGCGCTCCCGGCTCCAGGCCCCGGCGGGATCGCTGGGCGTGCCGATCGGCGCCAGGTCGCAGCCGCCCGGCACTCGCAACGCGCTCTCGCCGCGGTCGAGACGCAGGGTCTCGCCAAGGAGGCGGGCGCGGAAGCCGGCCGGCATCGGGATCGCCCGCTGCGAGACGCCGGCGCAGGCGACGACCGGCTCTTCGGCGCCGGCGAGGTGGACGAGCCTGCGGATCTGCAGGTCTCCGAGCAGGACGGTGAGCAGCGGCCGGTCCGCCAGCAGCTCCTCCCGCGGAGCGGGCTCGAGCTGCCAGCCGGTGCGGAACTCGTCTCGCGCCTCGGCGAGGTGATCGTCGATGACGGCGAGCTGCGCCAGGGAGAACCAGGGGCTGGACTGCCGGGCTCCGAGGTCGGTGAGCTGGTGGAGGAACTGCCGGGCGTGCTCGCGGAAGCCGAGCAGGAGGAACGCCTGGGCCGACTCGTTGAGCACCCCTTCGTGCGCCACGCCGACCGTCGCCGCGCGCTGGTAGGCCAGCGCCGTGGGCACCTCCTCCAGACGCAGGAACGAGGCCCGCGCCCGCAGCAGCTCGGCGAGCGGATAGACGCCCGGCGAGGGGAAGGCCTGTAGCACGCCGTCGACGCCGCGCAGGTCCATCCCCCCCACCAGCGTCTGGGCCCACCAGAGCTGCGCGACTTTGCCGACGACGCCCGCCGCCCGCGTCTCCGGCGGCGCGGCGGCCGGCACCGCCCCTTCCGCCTGGGTGAGGGCGCGCCGGAGCGGCAGCAGCGAGCGCAGCTCGGCCGTCTCCGCCGCCCCTGTCCCCTGCGGCCCCCTCGCGCCCGGCGCCAGCAGGCGCGATAGGACCGCCGGGGCGAGGCCGGCGGCCAGGAGCAGAGCGCCGGCGAGGCCGAGCGGGATCGCCACCGTCAGCCGCTTGCGCTCGAATCCCGCGGTCAACAGGAGCAGCGCGCCGGCGGCTCCGACGGCGAAGAGGAGCCAGCCCGGGATCTTCGCCAGCAGCAGCCAGCCCGGAATCGTGGTGAGCGGCCGCGGCGGCGGAGGCGGAGGCGCCGCGGTATCCCCCGGCTCTTTCCCGCCGGCCCCTCCGCCAGTCCCTTCCCCGACCCCTTCCCTAGCTCCTGCTCCAGATACGGCCGCCACGGGCTCGGCGGCGATCCGCAGGGAATCGATCTTCCAGGCGCCGTCCTCCTGCACCAAGCCGAGCACCAGCGTGTCGTCCACCCCCGAGGGGAAGTTGAGCGCGAAGACGGCGCCCCGGCTAGAGATCTCCTCGGGCGCGGCCTCCAGCTCCCATTCGGCGCCGGCCGGCGAGCCCGCCCGCACCTCGATCTCGGCCAGCGCGGCCTGCTGGCCCAGCCGCCGCAGCGGCGAGTGCCGCGACAGGCGGCTCCACCAGGCGGCGGGCCCCTGGTCCAGGTACTTGGCGGCGAGCACCGCGGCCTGGCGCTCGGCCTCGGTCAGCTTGCGCGGGCCCGGAGCGGGCTCGGCGCCGAGCGCGACCGCGGGGATCACGAAGAGGAGGGCCAGGGCGAGGGCCCGGGCGCGGAGAGCGGGTCGGTTCATCGGCGTCGGGCCTCCTCGTGCGAAACACTTCCAGGGGAACGGACAACATTATATGGTTATGCCATCAAGCCCGTTTCGTTGGACGTAGGCTCGGTGGGCCGCTGGCGGTCCGCCGCATGCCATGAGGCGCCATGCCAAGAGGGATGACGAGATGAACAGGACCTCTCTGACAGCGCGGATGCTCCCGGCGACCGGCCGGGCCCTGCTCGTGCTCGGACTCGCGGCCAATCTTGGCTGCGATCTGGCGATGAAAGAGAAACCGAAGGCGGCCACCGAGCTGACCGCGACGCCGGAGGCGATCACCCTGATCCAGGCGACCAAGGACCGCTGCGTCAGGATCGCGAAAACCGGCCTCGAACGGGCCCGCACCGCCGAGCTGGACGAGGAGCGCCAGCAGAACGACGGCGATCGCGCGGAGCCCACCAGCCACTCGAAGTACGAGTCGCCCGTGGCCCAGGCCGCGCTGGAGCTCTACCTGGGCGGCGAGGCGCTGCCGGAGATCGCGGCGGTGGACAAGGCCGGCGAGCTGATCCGCGATCTGCTGCCGCAGGTGAAGGACGAGGCCTCGCCGGAGATCACGCAGGCGGTGAAGAACCTCTCCGCCATCCAGGAGCAGGTCTGCCAGCACGTCCGCAACGCGCGCCCCACCCGGCTCAACTACCAGGAGAACGTCGACTTCGCGGTCCACGACTTCGACACCGCCGCGGCCAAGCTGGACACGCTCTACACGGTGAGCGCCACCGACACCCAGTTCGCCCTCAGCAAGTTCAACCCGCTCCTCGACGAGGCCCGCAGCGGCACGGACCATCCCGCGGCCAGCCCGATCAGGAAGATGACGCCGGAGCAGCTCAGCCAGCAGCGCAAGGAGTGGGAGGCCAGCCAGGAGCTCCAGCAGCACCAGCAGGCCGAGCACGACGCCGCGGTGGTGCGCTGGCGCCAGCGCCAGGAGGGGAAGGCGCCGATCCTCGCCAAGGTCGGAGCGGCGCCCGACCTGGCGGCGAAGAGCAGCCTGCCGCCGGAGAAGAAGCGGCAGACGATGGAGGCGTGGTCCGCCACCTACGCCGCCCGGGTGGCGCCGGTCCGCACCGCGCTCGCCAGCTATCTGAACCTCCGCCGGATCGGCACCCCGGAGCAGGTCCAGCCGGTCTGCCAGCAGCTCCTGGACGCCACCACGGCCCTGAACGCCGACTCCGCCGCCCTCGATCCCCCCGACGAAGGCGCCTCCCGCTCGCTGAAGAAGGCCTACGGCGACCTCCAGGAATGCGCCCGCAACTGCATCAACGGCCAGACCGCCGAAGCCGCCTTCCGCCTCGCCTACTACCAGCGGGCGCTGGGCGAAGCCACCACGGCGCTGCAGCCGTTCAACGTGACGCCGTAGGGAAGACTGACACGGACGAGCACGGACCTTCACGGACGTTTCCTGAAGTTGTCCGTGTTTGTCCGTGTCAGTCCGTGTTCGTCCCTGTTCTTTCCTCCCGCACCGCCACCACCGCTCCCCGCAACCGCTCCGCCAGCCGCTTGCGGTCGCCGTCCACCACCGGCTCCGCCGCGAAGGCGATCGTCGCCTCGATCCGCCGCAGGCGGAAGAGGCCGATCAGGTGCGGCAGGAGCGCGGCGCTCCCCCACCAGCCGACCTCCGGCGGATCGTAGGTCAGGGCGGCGGCATGGACCGGCAGGGCGCGCCGGGCCGGCAGCGCCAGGAGGGGGGAGCGGAAGGGGCGGATCTCCTCGCCCGAGGAGCTGGTCCCCTCCGGAAACACGATCACCCCCTCGCCGCGGGCGAGCGCCGCCTCGATCTCCGCCAGCACGCGGGGGATCTCCCGGCGGCCGGAGCGGTCGATGAAGATCGTGCCGAACCCCTTGCAGATCGGCCCCAGCACGGGCCATCTCCGCACCTCCGCCTTGGCCACGAAGCGTCCCGGCAGCCGGCTCGCCAGGACCAGGATATCGAGATAGCCGAGATGGTTCGTCGCCAGCAGGAACGGCGGGCTCGGCGGCGGACCGGAGACCTTCACCTCGGTCCGCAGCAGCGCGAGGAGGGCGCGCGACGTGGCCCCGAACAGCCATTGCCGGAACCGCCGCCTCGGCTTGGGCGCGAAGACGAGCGCGGCCTTGCCGAGAGCCAGCAGAGCGCCCGCGCCGAGGATCACCGGTGCCGTCGCCAGCAGGCGGATCCAGGCGACGGAGGGGCGATGGGTGTCGATGATTTTGCCGCTCATCCGCCGAGCCCCTGACTTTTTCACATCAGGTACAATATTGAAAACTTACCTTCACAGTGGCGCTACTTCCAGGAGATGCTTCCCGTGGCGGTACTCGAACTCCCCCCCGAAGACGGCGAGCACATCGGCCCCTACCGGATCGTAAGGATCCTGGGTCGCGGTGGCATGGGGGAGGTGTTCCTGGCCTGGGACCCGCGGCTGAACCGGTCGGTCGCGATCAAGCGGATCCGGCATGACAGCGTGACGACTCCGATCCTGCGCCAGCGCCTGCTGAACGAGGCCCAGGCCGTGGGCGGCCTCCACCATCCCGCCATCGTGCTCATCTATGACCTTCTGGAGGACGGCGGCGACGATTGCATCGTCATGGAGTACGTCGAGGGGGGGTCCCTGGCCGAACGGCTGAACGACAGCGGTCCGCTGGAGCCGGCGCTCGCGGCGCGGCTGGCGGAGGAGATCGCCTCCGGGCTCGCCGCCGCCCATGGCGCCAGGATCATCCACCGCGACCTCAAGTCCGAGAACGTCATGATCACTCCTTCGGGCAGCGCCAAGATCCTGGATTTCGGTCTGGCGAAACCGATCGGGACCGCGGCGGGCGATTCCACCCTGACCGCGGTGGGGTGCGTGGTGGGCACCTGCCGCTCGATGTCTCCCGAGCAGGCGAGGGGCGCCGAGGTAGACGAGCGTTCAGATCTCTTCTCGTTCGGCGTCGTCCTCTACGAAATGCTGACGGGCATCTCGCCTTTCCAGGGCGCCAATGCCCTGGAAACTTTGAGCAAGGTGATCTCCGAGCGTCCACCCTGTCTGGACACGCTGCGGCCGGGCCTCCCCCCGCGCCTCGTCGCCCTCCTCGTCCGGTTGCTCGCCAAGGATCCGGGCGAAAGGCCGGTGAGCGCCACCGAAGTGGCGCGCGAGCTCCACGCGATCGCGGCCGTGCTGAGCCCGCCCGGCAACTTCGATCCCGAGGAGACCGTCAGCGCCATGCCGACGGGCGTGATCGAGCGGTGGGACAGCGGTTCGCGCCATCCTGCCGCCCCGCCTCCGACAGCGCCGGCGGCGCCACTCCAGCGAAGGGGACGGCGAAGCCTGAACATTGCGATCACTCTAGCTCTGCTCGTCGTGGCAACAGCAATTTCTTATCGGTTGTACTCGTCTCGAGCCCACGAGAGGCCTCTCCGGATCGTCGTGCCCCAACCCGAGGTTGGAGACAACCCGCAACTCCAACTCGCTGCCTCGGGGCTTCTGAACACAAGCTTGGGAATTCTTGGATCGCTGCGAGACATCGTCGTGGTCGACCCTCAGGAGATCAAGGGATTGCCCAGGACCTCGAAGGAAATCGCACGTGCCGCGGCGGCAGACGAGGTTCTGATCATCGGTTTGGCGAAAGGGAGCTCGCGCGACCTCGGCTTGATTACTCTGCGCTGCATTCGGGGAAGT
>DASWQX010001228.1:0-1660 GCA_036403495.1 Thermoanaerobaculia bacterium | reverse complement strand
CCGGCCGGGTGGCGTTCGTCTATCCGACCGTCGATCCGGCGACCCGCACGCTGAAGGCACGGCTCGAATTTCCCAATCCTGGCCTCGCCCTCAAGCCCGGGATGTATGTCGACGTCATCCCCGACCTGGGCACGCGGGAAGGCATCGTGATCCCCGATTCGGCGGTGATCGACACCGGCGTCCGCCAAGTGGTGTTCGTCCAAAAAGATGGCGTCCCAAAGGGTGGCACCTCGCGCGAAAAGGGTGGCACCTCGTTCGAGCCGCGCGAGGTGCGGATCGGCGAGCGCGCCGGCGATCAGGCCGTGGTCCTGTCCGGCATCGCGGTAGGAGAGCGGGTGGCCGTGCGCGCCAACTTCCTGCTCGATTCCGAGTCGCGGCTGCGCGCCGCGATCCAGGCGCTGCCCACCGCCCCGGCCGGAGCGAAGGCGCCATGATCCGCCGGATCATCGCCTTCTCGGCCCGCAACCGCGCGCTCGTCCTGCTCGGAGTGGCGGCGCTGGTGGTCCTCGCCGTCTGGGCGCTCCGCCAGATCCGCCTCGACGCCCTGCCCGACCTCTCGGACTCGCAGGTGATCATCTACTCCAAGTGGGACCGCTCCCCCGACATCGTCGAGGACCAGGTCACCTACCCGATCGTCACCGCGCTGCTCGGCGCCCCCAAGGTCAAGGCGGTGCGCGGCTACTCCGATTTCGGCTTCTCCTACGTCTACGTGATCTTCCAGGACGGCACCGATCTCTACTGGGCGCGCTCGCGGGTGCTCGAATACCTTTCGAAGATCCAGTCGCGCCTCCCCGACGGCGTACGGACCGAGCTGGGGCCGGACGCCACCGGCGTCGGCTGGGTCTATCAATACGCCCTGGTCGACCACTCCGGCAAGCACGCGCTCGACGAGCTTCGTTCCTATCAGGATTGGACGCTCCGCTACGCCCTCCAGTCGGTGCCCGGAGTGGCCGAGGTGGCGGCGGTGGGGGGGTACGTCAAGCAGTACCAGATCACCGTCGATCCCAACCGTCTGGCCGCCTACGGTCTGCCGCTCGACCAGGTGGTGGAGGCGATCCGCCGCTCCAACAACGAGGTCGGAGGGCGGCTGCTGGAGGCGAGCGGCGCCGAATACATGGTGCGCGCCCGCGGCTACGCCAAGCGCCCCGAGGACTTCGAGCAGGTCGTGCTCAAGGTGGGAGCGGGGGGAGTGCCGGTGCTGCTGCGCGACGTCGCCCGGGTGGAGCTGGGGCCCGAGATGCGCCGCGGCGTCGCGGACCTGGACGGCCGGGGAGACCACGTGGGCGGGATCGTGATCATGCGCCAGGGGGAGAACGCCCTCAACGTCATCCAAAGGGTGAAAGCGAAGATCGAGGAGCTCCAGCCAGGGATGCCGGCCGGCGTCGAGATCGTTCCCACCTACGACCGCTCGGATCTGATCACCCGCGCCCTCGACACTCTCAGGCACGAGCTGGTGATCGAAATGATCGTCGTCTCGCTGGTGATCCTCCTCTTCCTCTGGCACATCCCGTCGGCCACCGTGCCGATCCTCACCATTCCGATTTCCGTGCTGCTCGCCTTTATCCCGATGTATTTCCTCGGCGTGTCGGTGAACCTGATGTCGCTCGCCGGTATCGCGATCTCGATCGGAGTGCTGGTGGACGGCGCGATCGTCGAGGTG
>DASWQX010001227.1:0-3629 GCA_036403495.1 Thermoanaerobaculia bacterium | reverse complement strand
GGCGGCTGCCGGAGGGGCGCGGCCTGGGGCTCGCCTGCGGCTCTTATCTCTGCGGCGCGGGGCTGCCGATCTACTGGAACCACATGCCGCAGTCGGGCGTGATGATCAAGCTCGACCGCTCCGGTGGCGTCGCCGTCTTCTGCGGCGAGTCGGAGATCGGCCAGGGGTCGGACTCGATCCTGGCCGCCGTGGTCGCCGAGGTGCTCGGCGTGGCGCTCGCCGATATCCGGCTCTGCGTGGCGGACACGGATCTGACGCCGGTCGACCTCGGCAGCTATTCGTCCCGCGTCACCCTGATGGTCGGCAACGCCGCGCTCCAGGCCGCCGAGCGGGCGCGCGAGCTGATCGCCAAGGCGGTCGGCGAGCAGCTCGAGATCCCCTCCTCGCGCGTGGTGTTCGCCGAGCGGCGGGTGTTCGACGCGCAGGAGCCGGACAAGGGGCTCAGCTTCCAGGACGCCGTGATTGCCACGGAAGCGCGCTTCGGCACGCTGGCCACCACCGGCAGCTACATCCCGCCGCGCTCGCCCGGACGCTACCGGGGCGCCGGCGTCGGCCCCTCCCCCGCCTACTCGTATTCGGCGTCGGTGATCGAGGTCGAGGTCGACCCCGAGACCGGCCTCTGGAACCCGGTCCACGTCTGGATGGCCCACGACGTCGGCCGCTCCCTCAACCCGGTGCTGGTGATGGGGCAGGTCGAGGGGGGCGTCTACATGGGGCTCGGCGAGGTGATGATGGAAGAGCAGGTCTTCCGCCGGCTCCCCAAGCACCTCTCCTCGGCGCTGGTCCACAAGCACCCGTCGGTGCTCGAATACAAGAGCCCCACCTTCCCGGACATGCCGCCGGTGACCACCTACCTGATCGAGGATCCCGATCCGCAGGGCCCCTTCGGCGCCAAGGAGGTGGGCCAGGGTCCGCTGCTGCCGGTGATGCCGGCGGTGGCGAACGCGATCTACGATGCCGTGGGCGTGCGGATCGATCAGGTGCCGATCCATCCGCACATGGTGCTGAAGGCGCTGGAGGCCAAGCGCAAGGGCCAGGAGCCGCGCTTCGGTCCGAAAGGATTTCCCGAGGTCGACTTCGGCGAGGATCTGCACGTGCCCACACCCGAGCAGGGAGGGGATGGCACGGCCATCGACGATTACCGCGAGAAGCTCCGCTCCGGCATGCGCTCCTCCGAGGGCACGATGATGACCCGCGAGGAGGCGCTGCGGAAGAAGAAGCTCGCCGCGCTGACCACCGATCTCAAGGGAGCGAGATAGATATGCTCCGCCTGCCGCAGTTCGATTTCGTCCACGCCAAGACCCTCGAAGAGGCTGCTTCGGCCCTCGCCGGAGAGGGAGCCGGCGAAGGGCTCGTCCGCCTGGTCGCCGGCGGCACCGATCTCTGGCCCAACATGAAGCGCCGCCACCAGCAGGCGACGACCGTGGTGAGCCTGATGGGTATTCCCGGCCTTTCAGGAATCGACGTCAACGGCGAGGTCCACATCGGCGCCACGACGCTGCTGAGCGACGTCGTCGCCCACCCGGCCGTGCGCGAGCGCTACCCCGGTTTCGCGGCGGCCGTGCAGTCGATCTCGTCGCCGCCCCTGCGCAACATGGGGACGATCGGCGGCAACCTCTGCGTGGACACCCGCTGCACCTACTACAACCAGACCGAGGAGTGGCGCCGCTCGATCGACTACTGCATGAAGGCCGAGGGGGAGATCTGCTGGGTCGCCACCAGCTCCCCCCGCTGCTGGGCGCACACCGCGACCGATTCCGCGCCGATGGCGTGCGCCCTGGGAGCGACGGTGAAGCTGGTTTCTAAAGACGGCGAGCGGGTGATCCCCATCGACGATCTCTACAAGGATGACGGCATGGACTACCTCGCCAAGCGGCCGGACGAGATCCTCACCGCCCTTCACCTCCCCGCCGACGCGACCGCCGGCCGCTGCCGCTCGGCCTTCTGGAAGCTCCGCCGCCGCGGCTCGATCGACTTCGCCGTCCTCTCCGCCGCCGTGGCGGTGTGGACGGCGCCGGACGGCACGGTCGAGAAGGCGCGGATCTACCTCGGAGCCGTCGCCTCCCGTCCCCTCGCCGCCCAGGAGAGTGCCGACTTCCTGATCGGCAAGAAGCTCGACGGGGAGACGATCGCCGCCGCCGCCAAGCTCACCCGCAAGGTGGCGACGCCGATGGACAACACCGACTTCCAGACCCAGTGGCGCGGCACGATGGTGCAGCGCTACACGGAAGCGGCCTTGCGTGAGGCGGCCGGGCTGGAGACCTCGCGGCTGGCGCCGAAGCACGGATTGCCAATAGTGGAATAGCGCTTTTGAGATTCGAAAGCGTATTGAGTGTCGTCTCGGGCTTCCTGAAAGAAAGGGGAAGCCGGTATGCGGTCATCGGTGGCGTTGCTCTCGTCGCTTATGGATTACCTCGTACAACCCTGGATCTGGACTTCATCGTCGAATCCCCGATTCAAGACGATCTCATCCGCTTTCTTGAGTCGCGCGGCTACGAGACGCTCCATCGATCCAGAGGCTATTCGAACCATCAACATCCCGATCCCATCTGGGGGAACCTCGACTTCGTATACGCAGGCGGTGAAACGAGCCAGGAGCTCTTTGCCGCATGCACGACCCGAAAAGGGCCGGGGAACTTCCAGATTCCTGTCCCGAAGCCCGAACACCTGGCCGCGATGAAAGTGATCGCCATGAAGAACGATCCCTCAAGAGAGTTGCAGGACATGGCGGATATCCGGTTCCTCTTGAACCTGCCAGGAGTTGACCGAATCCAGATCAGGGATTATTTTGATCGTCAGGGCATGGGGGACCGGTTCGATGACCTCAAGGAAGCCTGACCTCCTCAATTTCGAAAGAGATATTCCCACCACGCCGGAGGATATCCGCGCCCTTCGAGAGAATCGCCCCAAGATGAGAGAGGATTGGTTGAATCAGCTTACAGAGATGTACGACCAGATTCCCAACGCCGACGAGCTCCGCCGCAGGCGTCGGACCTTCGAGGGGTTTGAGCCTTTCGAGCTGTAGCGCTTTCGGTCGCGGAAGCGGCGCTGCGGGAGGTCGCGGGGCTGGAGACCTCCCGGCTGGCGCCGAAGCACGGCCTGCCGCCTATTCCCTGACGATCTCCAGAAGGGTGATGTCGAATACCAGCATCCCCTTCGGCTTGCCGGTGGCGCCGTCGTAGGCCTGGCGGGAGGGGATCCAGAAGCGGCGGGACTCCCCTTCGGTCATCAGTTGGAGCCCCTCGGTCCAGCCGGGGATCACCTTGGTGAGCTCGAAGGTGGCCGGCGTCCCCTTGGCGAGCGACGAATCGAACATCTTGCCGTCCGTGGTCCAGCCCGTGTAGTGGACGCGGACGGTGCTGGTGGCCTTGGGCGTGCGCGTGCCGGTGCCCGCCTTGAGCACCTTCCAGGCGAGGCCGGACTTCGACTTCTGGGCGTCGGCGGGCGGCGCTGCGACGTCCGGCGGCACCGGCGGCACGCGCAGGATGTCGAGCAGCTCGACGTCGAAGACCAGCGTCCCCTGGGGCTTGTCGGGCTTCCCCTCGTAGGCGAGCTTGGCGGGGATCCAGAAGCGCCGCTTCTCCCCCACCACCATGAGCTGCAGGCCCTCGGTCCAGCCGGCGATCACC
>DASWQX010001226.1:0-10535 GCA_036403495.1 Thermoanaerobaculia bacterium | reverse complement strand
TTCGTCGCGGATGAGCTGATTCCCTGGGCGCGGAAAACCTATCGAACCTCGGAAAGCCGGTCCAGGACCATCATCGGCGGGTTGAGCCGCGGAGCGGGCATGGCGTCCTACGTGGGGCTGCACTATCCGCAACGCATCAGCAAGGTGATCAGCCTCAGCACGGCGCTGGAAAACTTTCCGGGTGCCTTTCCGCCGGCGCGTTTCTGGCTCACGGGCGATAACGGCTGGCTGATCGATCGCTACATGGAAAGGCCGCACCAGCCGCTCGAGCTCTATCTCGCCGTCGGCCGCCTCGACACCGGACCGTGGACCGAGCGCCTGGTCAACAACCGGCGCTTCCGCGACGTGCTCCGCCTCAAGGGCTACAAGGTCCACTACAACGAATGGAACGGCGGCCACGATCCGCTGTTCTGGCAGCGCGGGTTCGTCGAAGGACTGACGGCGCTGGCTCCCGGCGACCGTTAGGAAGATCGGCCGCGCAACCTGAGAATCGGCCGCTCCGACCCCGGGTCGGATCCCGACCCGAGGCGGAACGGCCGGCTTCTTAGAATGAGATCAGCAAGCCCGCCTGCACCTGGCTGAATCTCAGGACCGGTGAGGCCGTGAGGGCCCAGTGGTGGTTGTAGGTCGCCTCCAGGGCGAAGCGCCGGCCCAGTGGCACGTTGAGGCCCAACCCGAGGTTGCCGCCGGCTTCGAAGTCGCCGGGATTGAAGTGATAGAGGCCGACGCCTCCGTTCAGGAAGAGGCGGACCGCTCCCGTCGGATTGACGGTGAACTTCGCGTTGGCCGCCAGATTCGCGAGATCGATGTCGGGGCCGCCCGCCCGCCCGTCGAAGCGCGAGACGCCGAGCCGCGCGTCCCAGGACCACCGCGGTTTGAACGGATAGACGAAATCCAGGTTGAACGTGGAGCCCTGCGTGGCAACTCCGTGGAGCGCCCCGTGCGGGACGACCAGGCCGCCGTGCAGGCTGAAGAATGGCGGCGTCCGCGCGGTCAGCGTCCGGCTCACCAAGGGCGTGTCCGGATCGTTGCTCGCCACCTTCAGGTCGCAGGCCTTGAAACCGGGCGTCAGCGGAGTGAAACGCGCGACGAGGCTCAGGCAGGCGCCGGGGCTCAGCGTCGCCGGGAACGGGTTGTTGACGAGGATGAAATCGGTGCAGGCGATCGAGGCGCCGGTCACCGACAGGGCGCACGCGCCGGTGTTGCAGACCGCGACCGTCTTCTCGGCCGGGGTCCAGGCCGAGGCGGTGCCGAAGTCCGTCGATCCGGTGACCCGGATGTCCGGCTCGGTCCCGTCGCCGGAGACCTGGACGTCGACCATAGGGTGGTCCGGATCGTTGCTCGCCACCGTCAGCGTCGCCGTCTGGGCACCTGTGGCGGCGGAATCGAAGACGACCTGGAAGGGGAAGCAGAAATCGTGACTGATCGTCACCGGGAAGCCGGCGGACGGCGCGGTCACCGCGAAGCGGGGGTTCGAGGAGGTGATGGCGCTGACGATCAGGTCGTCCTTGCCGGTGTTGCAGACATTGAGCGTACCGGCGCTCTGCGTGCCGACGCAGGCCTTTCCGAGATCGACCGCGCCCGGTACCTGGATCTGCGGCTGGAGTCCCATGGCGGAGAAGAAAAAGGGATCGATCGACGGCGCCACGGGGGTGACGCCGTCGATACCGAGGAGCCGGGGCATTGGGGCGCCGTCCGGAGTCCGGTTGCGCAGATAGGACACGCCGGCGGGAAAGCTGGCGTTCGCCGGATCGTTGAACGAGGAGAAGACACCATAAAAATTCTTGCCCACGGCGATCATGTTCAGATAATCGCCGACGATCCGCGAACCGCCGGGCGCGCCGGTCCCCTGGGCCGGAAAGTCGGCGAGAGTGACGTCGTCCCAGGCCGTGCCGTCCGCCGAGCGGCGCAGGTGAGTCTGCCAGCGCAGGTTCGGCGCGGCGCCCGCGAGTTGCTGATAGACGTAGGCGATCATGCCCACGCTGTTGATCGCGACGGCGGCGTTCTTGGCGCTCGGAGTCGCCAGGAGGTCGGCGCCCCAGGTATGGCCGAAATCGGTCGAGCGGCGCAGGTGCAGGGTCCGCTCCGCGCCCGTGTGACTGTCGGAGTATGAGATGTAGACGCGCTCCGAATGGCTGGGATCGACGGTCAGGTAGAGATCGCCGCCCCACCATTCGTTGCCCAGGGCGGCGCTGCTGCCCAGGGTGTCGGAGACCGGCGTCGACGCGACGACGTTCTGCCCCGCCACCGAGGTGACCGTGTCGACGAGGCTCTGGAAGGGGGGCGCGGTGAGGCCCCAGTTGTCGTCCCGCACCACCACCACGTCGGCGTTGTAGCCGCCGGAGATGCTCGCCTTGCGCCGGTAGAACGCCGCGTAGACGTGGCCGTCGGCGTGCGACACCGTGCGCACCTGATAGTTGTCGCGGCCGACCGGCGACCCGGCGTCGATGCGGTCCTGGGTGAACACCGGCGCGACGATGCCGGCGTCGAGCGACTGGTCGACGGTGGCGCTGGCCGGGCTCACCGCTCCCTCGTTGTTGCCCATCCAGACCCGGTCCTTCCCGGCATCGGGCGGGCCGGTGACCGTACGCGCGTTGATGTAGGGCTGGTCGGTCGCCCGCGGCGTGTTCACCTGGGTGAGCACCGTGTTGAAGGTGAGGTCGGTCGTCCGGTCCACCTCGAGCGCGACGGTGGAGTCCCGCAACAGCCCGGCGTAGAACGCCGTGCCCGCGCTGTTGAAGCCGATCGTCGCATCGAAGGTGTTGAGGCCCCCCGGGCTGGACGGGATGACATTGCTCGTGCCCCAGGTCACGCCGCCGTCGGTGGAGACGAGCAGCGGACCGTTCGGCGAGCCGCCCGGGGTCAGCAGGAACGCCGTGGCCGCCATGAGGTGCGGATCGGCGGGGTTCACCGCCAGAAACGGCTCGCTGTCGCGATTCGTCTCGTCGCTCATCCAGACGGGGATCATGTCGACCACCTTCACCTGGGCGAGGACGGCGGCAGGAGCCACGAGCGCGAACAGGCCCAGCGTAAGGGCCGCGCGGAGCTTTGCGATCTTCGGAATGTTCATGGCGTTCTCCTCAGCCCCGGCGTCTAGCGGGGCGTCTTGAGCAACCGGCGAACTCGTTCGAGCTCACTCTTGGGCAACCAGTCCAGCGGATCGATCAGAAACAGGCCGGAGGTACGGAACTTCTTCTCGCGGTCGGGCTGCAGGAGGAAGATCCCGCCGTCCCCGGCTTTCGGCTTCGGCGCGTGCTCCCAGACCACGTCGTCGCCATACGCGATGTTCACGAAGACCTGACGGCTCGCCGCTCCGCCCTTCTCGAACG
This sequence comes from Thermoanaerobaculia bacterium, assembly GCA_036403495.1. GTDB lineage: Bacteria > Acidobacteriota > Thermoanaerobaculia > Multivoradales > UBA5704 > DATARR01. The sequence goes on along the minus strand of DASWQX010001226.1, from coordinate 7,206 downwards.
ACTCGACGCGGATCGGCGCGCGGTACCAGCGGGGATCGTGCTCGCTCACCGGGTCGAGCGCTCCAGGAGTGGGCTTCGCCTCGCCGACCACGCCGACGACCACCATTTCGGCGCTGGCGAGGCGCGCCGCGAGCGCCTGGTCGGCCAGCGTCCGGCGCGCGTCACGGATGCGGCCTTCGAGCGCCTCGGGCTGATCCACGGGCTGCGACGCCACCTCGACCAAGCCCAGCGTCTTCCCAGTCGACTGGACGTAAGTGAAGAACACCGCGCGCTCGCCCGCCTGAGGCTTTAGCGGATCCCGGAGACGGACGTCGACGTCGCGCCCGGTCGGATTGCCGAGCGGCGGCAGCGCCTCCAGCACGCGGTCGACCCGGACCACGGCGCTGCGCGGCGCCCGCGCCGCCGCGGTCGTGGCGGTCGTGGCAGGCGTGGCGGCCCCGAGGTCCTTGACCGTGCCGATGAAGATGAAGCCCGAGTGGTTGACCCAATCGACGAAGGAAGCCTCCTGGGCGCGAGCGCCGGGAACGGCGAGCAGGGCCAGGAGCGGCAAGACCCGCAGGGCGTGCGGAATTGGAAGCCGGCGTGACGCGCGGCATGGCGTGGTGGACGGGCCGAGTCTCGACATGGCTGCGTCTCCTCTGTGGAAGCTGGGGGATGACCGCCTCACGGCAATCTCTCCGGATGCCCGGAGCGCCCCTTCGTATTTGATTAGGCGCGAACGCCGGCGAAGCGTTACAAGGCCGCCGGGAGGACCGATGGCGCGGAGGGGTTCCTCGCCGTGGGCCGCCTCGACACCGGCCTGTGGACCGAGCGCCTGGTCAACAACCGGGTGCTTCCGCGACGTGCTCCGCCTCAAGGGCTACAAGGTCCACTACGACGAATGGAACGGCGGCCACGATCGGCTCTTCTGGCAGCGCGGCTTCATCGAAGGCCTGACGGCGCTGGCCCCCGGCGGCCGTTAGGGCGCTTCATTTCTTGGCACCATTGTTCGAGGACGCCTGCTTCGTGAGCCGGTCGAGAGCATCGGGGAGCAGACGTTCGGAGAATCCCGCCAGGAAGGACCAGATCAGCAGCTTGGCATGGTCAATTCCGTCCATCGGCCCTGCGTGGTCCAGGTAGTCCAGGAAGGACAGGCTTCCTTGCGACGAGTGTTTCACTTCGAACATCTTTGGAAAGATCGCGTTCGGCAATAGCTGCGAGTCGAAGAGGCAATAAAGAACGAGCGCGCCGACCGCCCCGACAATCGGCGGCAGAAAAATCTCCCGCTTGGTCGCCCGCAGCGCTAGCAGATTGCTCAGCGGGTCGCCATCGGCAATCGGTGACTGGACGCGCTGGAGCATGCTGAACGCGCCTCCGAAGAGGCCGGCGATGATGACCATGACCAGAGTGGTGAAGACTTGGGTGCTTCCGCACTCATTGTTGCTCCCGCCGGCGGTACCGATGGCGGCTACGACCAACCCGACAGAAACGAGCGCCATGATCGCAACGCCCCCGCTCCTCCAGCCGCTATTTCCCGTCCACCATCCCAGCCCGCAGATGGCAGCGCCGACAGCGAGAGCCGCGAATCCAGGTCCCTTAAAAAACCATGGCAAAAGGTGACTCACACCCCGAGAGGAGAGGCCGAGAATCAGGATCAGAACTCCCGTGAACATCTGGACCCGCTGCGAGAACCCGGTCCTCTCCAACTCGATGCCCTGCCGCACGGTGTAGTACTCAGTCATCGCGACCAGCAGGGAGATCATGTCGTTGCGGAGGACATCCCCCTTGGCGTTCTTGTCGTGGGTCTGCTCATACAGCGCGAATTGATCTTTCGTCACGATCCGCCGGTACCGATCGCGCAGGTGCCACGCGCGGGCCTGGATTTCCGCGTCCGGCAGCAGCGTGAGAATGACTCTCTCGAAGGCGAGGGCCTTGGGCCAGGTGAGGCGATCCTTGTCATGCAGATCTTTGACCTGGCGGGCGACCGCCGTCACTTCCGCGGGGAGCCCTGGGGGAAACCGCTCGTATTCGGCGTACAGCAGGGTGTAATAGCCGTCGAGGACCTCGTCCCGCCGCGGCAGACGCAAGCGCCGGAACGCCTTGAACGTTGCGATGTACGATGCGAGATTGGCCAAGGGGAGACCTCCTATCGAAGCATCTGTGCTCCGACAGGAGGGACGGACGAGTCCCGAAAATTCTTTCCGCGCATCCTGATACTCACCACCGCGAATCCGAGCAAGGACGCCAACGAGATCAGCACCCCCGCCAGGAACGAGCCGGGAAGGTACCGCAGCACCACCCTGCCGGTCCCCGCGGGAACGCGCACCGCGAGGAGCGCGCCGTCCGCGATCGCGGTGTCGAGCGATCCGTGATCTCCCGAGGCGCGCCAGCCGCGGATTGCGGACTGCGAGACGACCATCCAGGCATCCTGCTGGACCGCGACATCGATCTCCAGGTGTCCCGCCCGGGCTTTGACCTTCTTCACCATCCCCTGCCCGTTTGGCCGCGGCACGCTCGGGCCGGGCCGTTCGAGGCTGGCGAGGGCGTAGGGGTCCCGCTGATTCCGGATGGCATCGCGGGCCGCCGCCGGCGAATCGGCTGGCACCACGGCGGCGGGGAAGTATGCCCAGCGGGTGTCGCCGCCGAGCTCCCAGAGGCGGGACTGGCGGAAGAGGCCGCGGTCGATCCAGGGGGGCCGGAGGGCGAGGTCGGGGCCGGAGATCAGGTAGCGCACGCCGAGGAGCCGGAGGAAGGGCTCGTGGGCGGGCGTCGGCCGCCGGTACTGCTTCTTGTAGGTGCGCCGGTCGAGGCTCAGCAGGTCGACGAGCCAGTCGACGTAGCGGGCCGGCTCCGTGGGGTCGTGGGTGCGGAAGTCCGCGATCTGGTACGGGGTGGAGCTGTTGGTGAAGAAGACGCCGCGCGTGCCGGTGACCCGGAAGAGCCCGCGGTCCTGGCCGATGCGGTCGAGAAGGGGGATCGCCGGGTAGGCGGTCGCCGTGCTCACCGTCGGCACGTAGCCTCCGAAGCCGGTCAGCAGGGGCAGGAGGGTGAGCGCCGCCGCCAGGATTCCGGCGGCGAGCGGCCGGCGGCGGAGCCCGAGACAGGCGAGGAGACCGGCCGCCACGACGAGCGCGACGCGCCAGTGGAAAGCCGCCTCCGCCAGCACGTCCGGCCCGAGCGAGTCGAATCTCCCGCTCCCCCGCCAGAATCCGAGGACGATCGGCCGGCTGGCCACCGCCAGGGCGGCGCCGGCGAGGGTCGCTCCCCCGAGGCCCGCCCAGGCGCGGAGACGCGGCGGATGGCCCGCGCACCAAAGCGTCAGCGCCCGCGCCGCGAGGAGGGCCAGGGCAAAGCCTCCGATATAAGCCGTGTAGCGCAGGGAGATCGCGGAGAGCCCCGGCAGCGCGAACAGGCGGCTGGGGAGACCGAAGGCGTTGAAGTTGAGGGCGAAGGCCGCGAGCATCAGCCCGGTCAGGATCCGCTCGCTGGCCGTGCGGGCGCCGAAGGCCACGAGGCCGCCGAGGGCGAAGGTCAGGCAGAGGAGGCCGCCGCACCCTTCGGCCAGCCAGTGGAGCGGCGCCGGGCCGTGCTCCTCGCTCCGCTGCGGCGTGCCGAAAATGCCCGGCGCGGCGGTGTCCACGAGGCTGGCCCACCAGGGTCCGCCGTTGCCGAGCCCGGGATCGCGCCCTCCGCCCTGCTGCCCCAGCTTCTCCGAGGAGAGCACGGTGTCCACCACCGGCGCGAGGAAGAAGGAGGCGAGGCCGGCGCCGAGAGCCATCACCACCAGCGCCGCGAGCACGGCCCGGCGGCTCGACCGGAGCCCTGCAACGGCGCGGACGAAGAGCGCGAGCCCCGCCATCAGCGCCGTCTCCGGGTGGCCGGCGAGGAGGAGACCGGCCGTGGCGAGGAAGAGCAGGAGCCGGGCGCGGAAGTCGTACGAATCTTTCAGCACGCGTTCGAGGCCGAGCCAGGCGAACGGGAAAATCGCCATCACCTCGGCGTGCGGGAAGAGCTGCCAGACGGCGATCGAGCCGCCGAAGGCGTAGGCGAGGGCGGCGACCAGCGAGAAGACCGGCCGGCAGCCGAGCTCCCGCGCGGCGAGGAAGGTGCCGAGCAGGGCGAGCAGGATCTTCAGGAACGCGCGCAGGCCCTGAGACCGCGCGGGCTCGAACGGCAGCGAGAGGAGCGAGACCGCGCTGAACGGCGCCGCCTGGCCGTTGCCGAGCAGCGCCTCCCCCGCCCCGGAGAACGGATTGAGCAGAGGAAGATGGCCGGCGAGCATCTGCCGCCGGGCCTCGGTCTGCCAGGGGACGAGTTGCAGCGTGACGTCGTTCAGCGTGCTCCCCTTGGACGCGTACTCCTCGTCGGCGGGGGTGGCCCAGGGCAGGTGCGGCACGTTGATGTCGAGCGGGCCGTAGATCATCCCGGGCCGCAGCGACGGCACCACCGGCAGCAGGGCCAGGGCCAGAAGCAGGAGTTGGAGACGACGGTCGAGCGCCGGCGGGGCCAGCAGGGCGCCGGCGGAGAGGATCAGGACGCCGCAGAGGAGCATCCAGAGGAGGAGGGCCATAGGGTGAGGATCGCCTCGGGGTGACGTGCTGGGGCGGGAGTATAGACGATGGGGGATGGTGGACGGCCCCTCTGCGATCGGCCTTCGTGGCCCTGCGACCTCATCCCCTATCCCCGTCTCCTGAAGGAGATGGGGGACGACTGCGACGCGGCCCCAGCCGGGCCCTCCCTCTCCTTTAGATTTAGGAGAGGGACCGAGGGTGAGGTCGCAGGCCCCGAAGGCCCCGGGCACCCCCCTGTCCCGCCCACCCACTCCGCGCGCACCCAACCTTACGAAAGGGCTCGGCCGCGGGCCGGGCCTTTTCGCGTCCCGAGCCACCCTTTCCAAGGAGGTCCGAGCATGAACAAGACCGATGTCATCCGCGCCTGGAAGGATCCGATCTATCGCGCGAGCCTGTCGCCGGAGGCGCAGGCGGCCCTGCCGCAGCACCCCGCCGGGATCACCGACTTGAGCGACGAGCAGCTCGTGAGCATGGGCGGCTCGACGCCGGTGACCACGGCGCCGACCTGCACGGCGTACACCTTCCTCAACTGGCGGTCCTGTTGCCCGCCGATCACCACGGCCATCAACTGCACCGAGTACACTTTCAACTCGGCGGCCGGCTGCTGCCCGACGACGGCGTAGCCAGCGGAACCGGTCCGTGGGGCGGCCTCCATCGGGCCGCCCCCGCGGATCCTCCCCGATGCACGATTCGAATCCCGACCTCATCGACTGGCACCGCGCGCTGACGCTCGCCGAGCGCGCCGCCCTAGCCAGCGCCTCACCCACGCGGGGCGAAGCGGTCGCCGACGACCTCGCCCGCCACCGCCTCGCGGAGTGGCGGGGGCAGACCGCGTTCCAGTCCGGCACCCTCTGGGACCTTCACCTCGCCGATCTGGGCCTGGATGAGGAAGCGTTCGAGCGCCTGCTGGCGCTACCGCCCGACCGTCTGGGAGCTCCCCCCGCGGACTGGATGGCCGAGCTGGCCGACCCGCGGCCGGTGGACGCGGCGGCGCTCGAAGCGCTCCCCGTGCCGCCCGAGATCGGCGGCGCCGCCGGCTTCCTGGAGCTGATCCGCCCCTTCCTCGACCGCGCCCGGGTGCGGCTGCGCGAGGATCTGGCGGTGATCGCCGGCGACCGCGCGGACCTCCCCTTCACCGCCGACAGCGCGCTGCGCCTCGCCGGCGAGACCCTCCCGTACCGTCTGCTGCCCCTCCTCTCGCGCACCCTGGTGCTGGAGCTGAACGTGGCGCGGCTGCAAGGACTGCTGGCGGGCGAGACGCCGCAGCAGCGCTTCGCCGCCTTCGTCGAGCGCCTGCGCGACCCGGCGAATGCCGACGCGATCCGGCGCGAGTACCCGGTGCTCGCCCGCCAGGCCGTCCGCGACCTCGAGCTGTTCCGCGAGTCGACGGCGGAGATCCTCGCCCGGCTCGCCGCGGACTGGCCGGCGATCCGCGAGGGCTTCTTCGCGGGAGGCGACCCCGGAGCGCTGACCGCCCTCGACGGCGGCGCCGGCGACCGCCACCGGCGCGGGCGGTCGGTGCGCATCCTGACCTTCGCCTCCGGCGCGCGGCTGGTCTACAAGCCGCGCTCGCTCGCCGTCGAGGCGCACTTCCAGGAGCTGCTGGCCTGGGTGAACGCGGCGGGAGGGCACCCCGGCTTCCGCACCCTCGCCATGCTCGACCGCGGCGAATACGGCTGGATGGAATTCGCCGCCGCCGCGCCCTGCGAATCGCGGGCGGATGTGGCGCGTTTCCACGAGCGGCTGGGCGGGCTCCTCGCGCTGCTCTACGCGCTCGCCGCCACCGATTGCCATTACGAGAACCTGATCGCGGCCGGCGAGCACCCGGTGGTGGTCGACCTCGAATCGCTCTTCCACCCGCAGATCCAGCGCGGTCGGCGCACCCGGCCGCAGGAGGACCTCCGCTCGCAGTTCGCCCTCCACTCGGTGCTGCGCGTCGGCCTCCTCCCTTTCCAGGTCGGCCAGGGGGAAGGGGACGATTTCGAGGGGGTGGACATCAGCGGCGTCGCCGCCGTGGCCGGCCAGCCGACACCGCAGAAGGTGATCCAGTGGATGGGCACCGGCACCGACGAGATGCACGTGGTGCGCGACCGCGGGATCATGGAGGGGGGGCAGAACCGTCCCACCCTCGGCGGCGAGGCCGTGCAGGTGGGCGAGTTCCGCGACGAGATGACGAACGGCTTCGCGGCCGTCTACCGCGTGCTGGCCGAGGGGCGCGAGGAGCTCGGCCGGCGGCTGGCCCCCTTCGCGGACGACCCGGTGCGGGTGGTGCTGCGGCCGACGCAGATCTACGGCCTGCTGCTCCAGGAGAGCTACCACCCCGACTTCCTGCGCGACGCCCTCGACCGCGACCGGCTGCTCGACCGCCTCTGGCTGGAGGCCGAGGCCCAGCCGGCGCTCGAACGGGTGATTGCCGCCGAGCACCGCGACCTCTCCGAGGGGGATATCCCGTTCTTCTCGACGTTCCCGGCCTCGCGCGATCTGTGGACCAGCCGGGGCGAGCGGATCCCGGACTTCCTGGAGGAGCCCTCCTTCGATCTCGTCCGCCGCCGCGTCGACCTCCTGGGAGAGGAAGACCTGCGGCGCCAGCTCTGGCTCCTGCGCCTCTCCCTGGGCACTCAGCTTCTGAACCGGGATGACCTTGCCTGGACGAGCT
>DASWQX010001225.1:0-3155 GCA_036403495.1 Thermoanaerobaculia bacterium | reverse complement strand
GCGCGATAACCCACCGACCTTTAAGGAGGAACCCATCATGAAAGACAAGGAGAAGGATGATCCAGAGGAGCAGACTGGGGTCGATCGTCGCAGTTTCCTGGGTGGCGCCGGCGCGTTGGCCGTAGGCACGCTGGCCGGGCTATCGGGATTGGGGACGAATATGATGGCCAACGCAGCCGCCGGCGGTCCGGTTGTCGAGTGGGGACCTCGGGTCGATCTGGCGGGCCTGAGGGACAACTTCGCTCCACAGGAGGTGGAGCCATTTACGGTCCAGCCAGGCGGGATCGACAACCTTGGTCTGCATAGCGTGGATGTCTTCGAGATTCCAGGCCAGGGCAGCTTCGAGGTCGAGTTCAATGGCTTCTTCCGAGTGGCTCGCGCCAATCCGTCGTCTTTTGTCTGGGGCGAGCCGACAATCCGCGTCAACATCCTTGAATTGCGGATGTCGGGTCAACACCCGAAGCTCGGAGAGATCCATGCAAGCCTCAACCCGGACGTTCTGGCTTCAGGCCAGATCTTCTCGCGGATGGCTTCGGCGACCGAAAAGGCGGATCCAGTTGACGTGCAGCCGGTGGCTTGCAGGATTGCGGTTGGAGCAGTCTTCAGTGTACCAGCGATTGGTACCAGTCTTTTCAACAAAGAACCGATCTTGTTGATGAACAGCAACCTGACGAAGATTCCCCCGGTGGACGATCCCAACGGGCACGCAATGCTGTTCAAGCTCCCTCTGTTCAGTGTCTCGGCACCGCATGCCGAGCCGGTGGCGTTTCTTACGAGCCTACGATACGGGGCCGATCACTATCTGACCCGGGAAGAGGTGAGGGCTATCCGTGAGAGGCCGAGGCCGCAGTCGGCTTGAAACTGGGAGAATCCGTCCCCTAGGCTGGCCTGGCTGCCTTTGAGCCAGGCCCCTTCCTTTTAAGACTCACGGGATTTAGAATCCACCTGCCTGCAAAAGGAGGGGGTGCCATGAGCACGTACATGCTGATCCTGCGCCGCAACCAGACCAACGAGTTGGGCCTGCCTCAGGAGGAGATGTTCGGCCGATTCCGGGATTTCACCGTCTCCCTTCACCAGAGCGGGGCTCTCAAGAGCTTCGAACGCCTGAAGGCGGCGTCTGAGGGTACGACGACGCGCAGGCTCGACGGCGCGATCGCCGTCGACGGGCCCTATGACGGCTCGACCGAGTCGGTCATCGGGTTCTATCTGGTCGAGGCCGTAGACGTTGCGGCGGCCCAGACGATTGCGAAGGATTGCCCTATCCTGCTCGCCGGCGGGTCGGTTGAGATCCGAGAGACCGAATTCTTTCCGGGGCAGTAGCGACTCTCGGGCGCGACATGAGGAGTCTGTTCCAAGATCTCCGGTTCGCTTGCCGCCTGCTGCTCAGGAGTCCGGGATTTTCGTCGCTGGTGATTCTGACGCTCGGTCTGGGCCTAGGGGCCAATCTCGCGATTTTCAGTGTCGCCGATGCGGTGGTTCTCTCGCCACTTCCCTATAGGCAGCCGGATCGGCTCGTGTCGATATGGGAGGCCAAGCTTTCGGAGGGCTTGGAGCACGAGCGGATCGCGCCGTTGAATTTCGGCGATTACCGGCGCCTGCGTGCTGTCTTCGAGGACGCGGCGGCCTGGTGGCATCCAGATGTCAACCTCGCGGACGCAGTGGGGGATCCGATCCGGGTGGACACGATCGAGGCAACCGCCAACCTGTTCTCGGTGCTCGGAGTCCGCCCCCGCCTCGGCGCCGGCTTCGAGCTTCCCGAGGGCAGGCTGCACGACGAGCGCTTGGCGGTGGTAATCAGTGATCGGCTCTGGCAGGAGCGTTACGGCGGCGATCCGCGGATCGTTGGCAAGGCAGTCCGGCTCAATGGCGATCTCTACACGGTGGCGGGGGTGATGCCCGCCGGGTTTCACTTCCCAGGGGAGACCGACATCTGGCAGCGGCTGCGCTGGGATTTTTCCGAGCGCACGCGGTACGCTCACTTCATGGAGTCAGTGAGCCGGTTGCGCCCTGGAGTTTCCCGGGAGCGGGCGCAGGCGGAGCTGGCGGCCGTGAGCGAGCGCCTGGGCAAAGAAAACCCCGCGTCCAACAAGGACTGGCGGGCGCGCATCGTGCCTCTTCAAGCCGAGATCGTCGGCGCCTACGGACAAGCCTTGCGGGTCCTCACGGTAGCGGTGGCTCTTCTTCTCCTGCTGGCTTGTGCCAACGTGGCCAATCTGCTTCTAGCTCGTTCAAGGGCTCGAGAGCGCGAGGTGGCGATCCGCACCGGTCTCGGAGCAGGTCGCGGCCGCCTGCTGCGTCAGCTCTTCACCGAAAGTCTGGTGCTGGCAGGCTGCGGGGCGGTTCTGGGGCTTGGACTCGCCTGGGTGGCCATCCGGCTCTTGGTCAGAGCTCAGCCCGTCGACATCCCACGTTTAGCCGAGATCTCCGTCGACAGCCGGGTCGTCGGCTTCGGCGCGGGCCTGGCTCTATTTACGGTCGTGCTCTTCGGAGCGATACCGGCGCTTCATCTTACCCGAGCCGGCCGAGGGAGCGTCCTCAAAGAGGTGGGCCGGGGCGCGGGGACGGGACCTCGGGGGCGCCGCGGCGCCGATCTCCTGGTCGTCGTCGAGGTGGCTCTCGCCCTGACCCTCCTGATCGGAGCGGGCCTGCTCATCCGAAGCGTTCACCTCCTGTTGCAGGAAGCGCCAGGATTCGTGCCGGAGCGGGTTCTGACTGCGAACCTGACTCTGCCCGCGTCGCTGTACGGCGACTGGAGGCGAGTGAGCCGGTTCTATGGAGACCTCGTGGAGAGACTCCGCGCCCATCCTGGAGTCAGGGCCGCGGGAGCCGCGAGCTTCCTGCCGCTCGAATCCGCATGGGTCGTGGTCTACACCGTGGCCGACCGCCCGCCGGTAGCCACCGGCGAGGACCTCCGGGCCCAGTACGTCACGGTGAGCTCTGGGTACTTCGAGACTTTGCGGGTTCCGCTGCTGGCCGGCAGGACCTTCGATCGCCGGGATACCGGCGACTCGCCGGCGGTCGTGATGATCAACCAGGAGATGGCGCGGCGCGCCTGGCCCGGAAGAGAGGCAGTGGGTAAGCTCATCACCTCCGGCACTCCTAGCTTCGGTCCCCTGGGTCACTCGCTCAAACAAAGCATGAACTTCGAGGTCGTG
>DASWQX010001224.1:0-6993 GCA_036403495.1 Thermoanaerobaculia bacterium | reverse complement strand
TTCCCCTGGCTCTCTTCGCTCCCTATCTGTGGCGGACCTGCTGAGCTTGTGTTTTCCCGCTTCGAGGGCCAGAACCTGGCATCACCTTCCTATATCGACTCTTTCCGCGGCCAGAGTGGTGAAAGCCTCTGCCTGCTATATCGGGAACGCTCCGGAGAGGTCCTTCAATTTCCTGGGGCGGGAGATTTTCGTATCTCCCAGAGCAAGATCGAAGGCTGCTTCCAGAACCAGGAGAAAGCCTTGGCCGAGCTCCGTTTCCTTGGCCCCGTGCTCTCTTACTGGTTCGAGCTCCGTGGTTGCCCGACCCTCCACGCTGCCGCAGTGGCTCGGAACGGTCGCGCCATTGCCTTCGTATCTCGCCACGGTGGCGGCAAGAGCGGCCTTGCGGCGTCGATGATTCAAGCGGGCGCCTCGCTTTTGACCGACGACCTGCTGGTTCTCGACGAGCGGGAGAATCTCTGGGAAGCGCGGCCGTCCTACCCCGAAATGCGGATGTGGCCAGACGAGGTATCTCACTTCGTGGGCTCGCCTGAAGATTTGCCGCAGGTTCATCCGGAGTCCGGGAAGAGGCGGGTCGCGGTCGGCGATCGCGGCTTCGGCTCCTTTCTGGACGCCTCCACTCCGCTCGCCCGTATCTACCTGGCTTCCAGAAGCGAGGAGACCGCGGCCGGCGTCGAGATCCAGCCGGTGGCACGGAGCGAGGCCTTGATAGAGCTGGTCCGCCATTCGTTTTCAGCGCGCCTGGTCGAGGGGGCGGGCTTGCAGCCCGCCCGGCTCGACCGCCTCGCCCGGCTGGTGAGGAGCGTTCCCGTCCATCGCCTGGTCTACCCGTCGGGGTTTGAGCGCCTGCCGGAGATCGCCGAGATCCTGATGGGCTCATGGTAAGATTCACCTATTATCGAAAGCAGATTTCTATCGGACGCGCCATCGCTTTGAGCAGGCTCACGCGTGCGTCTTCCCTGGAAGGAGAGGAATGAGATGAAACGCTGGATGACGGTTGGTCTTCTGACGGTGGCGGTCCTGCTGCCGGCGGGAATGGCTCAGGCGCAAGGCTCCAACGACCGCCACGATCGCGACCGCGACGACGAGGAGGAGGGGCACCGGGGCGACCGCTTCGCTCTGGGCGTGGGTGTCGGCCTCGTGGAGCCTCTGAACAAGACGGAGACCTACTACATGGCTTCGCTCCGCATCCGGACCAGCGGGCGCGGCGGCGATGGCCGGGACGAGGGCCGCCGGAGGGACGAGGGGATCACCGGCTATCTCGAGCCCGAGGTCGGCTACTGGAAGTCGAGCGACAACAACCGGCCGAAGGGGAGCGATCTGCTGCTGGGGGTGAACCTGATCGGCGTGGTCCCGCTGGGCGCGGTCGACAGCTTCTTCGGAGTCGGCGCCGGCGCCCACTTCATCGACGCCTCCCTGGCCGAGAACGACACGGCGCTCACCGGGCGGGACACCAAGTTCGGAGCCAACGCCCAGTTCGGGATCGACCTCTACATCAACCGCAAGCTGAGCGCCTTCGGCACCGGCCGCTTCGACCTCGTCCAGGGCTCGTCGAACCGCATTCAGAGCAAGGTCTACCTGGGCCTTCGCGGTCGGTTCTAGCGTCTGCCTACCGGGAAATCCGCCGGACGCCGCCCCCCCGCGGCTCCGGCGCGATCCCCAGGACCTCGCTCTTGATCTCCTCCCGCTGCAGGCGGGCGAGCCGCCGGGCTTCCATCGCGAGGCCCATCTGGCGCATGCCGAGGACGACCGCGAACTCGAGCAGCACGAGCGCCACGCCGAGCGTCGTCTCGCCGGTTACCGCGATCAGGAGCGCGAGCGCGCAGAAACAGAGCACGAGCCCGTAGATCACCGCCACGATTTCCGAACGCCTGGCGCCGAAGTTGGCGAGCAGGTGGTGGAGGTGCTTGCGGTCGGCGTGGAACATGCGCAGGAAGCGGCCGGTGAGCGCTCCCTTCGGTCGATCGAGGAAGCGGACGGCCATCACCAGCAGGGTGTCCATCACCGGTACGCCGAGGGCGAGGATCGGCACCAGGATCGCCACCGCCGCCGGCGCCTTCAGCGAGGAGTGCACCGAGGTGGCGGCGAGCAGGAAGCCGAGGGTCAGCGCGCCGGAGTCCCCCATGAACACCCGCGCCGGCTCCCAGTTGTGGCGCAGGAACCCGAGGCAGGAACCGGCCACCGCGGCCATCAGGATCACCGTGCCGGCGTTCCCCTGAAGCATCGCGTAGCCGAGGAAGCTCACCGAGATGATGGCTACGACGCCGCCGGCCAGACCGTCGAGCCCGTCGATCAGGTTGATCGCGTTGGTGACCCCGACGATCCAGAGCAGCGAGACGGGCCAGCCGAGGAGCCCGAGATGGACCTCGCCAACAAGCGGCAGACGCAGTACCTCGAAAGCCCAGCCGGCCTGGACGACCGGCCAGGCCGCCACGACCTGGAAGAGGAGCTTCTGGGCGGCCGACACCCCGACGAGGTCGTCGACGATGCCGACCAGGAAGACCAGCAGCGTGCCGAACCCCAGTGCGAGCAGCTCGCCGCGGCCGACCGCGGCACCCAGCCGGCCCCAGAGAGAGACCGCCGCCAGGCCGCCGCCGAGAGCGAGACCGATGGCGATGGCAAGGCCTCCAAGGCGAGGCACAGCGCCGGTCTGCAGTTTGCGTTCTCCCGGGTGGTCCATGGCGCGGAGCACCACGGCGAGGCGCGCGACAGGGGGCACCATCAGATTGGTGGCGAGAGCGGCGAGAGCGGCGGCGCCCAACGCGTAAGGCAGGATAGCTTCCATGCTGCGACTCCAGGCGATCGGCACCCTCGAGGGGCGCCCTGAAAGTCTCTATTGATCGCTACTTAAGTGCTATATCCTACCTCAAGGCGGCGGCTTTTCGACCGTCCGGCCGGCAGAGGAAGCGTGAAACCGCGTCGAGCGCCGCCAGTCGTGCCGGCGCGACCGGGACATCCCTGAGGTCGCAGAGCCGGTAGCCGAGCTCCGTCAACAGGTCCGAGAGCTCCCGGAGGGAGCCGCCGAGCTCGACGATCCGGGCCGGATGGATCTCCAGGAAAACGAGCGGACGGCTCTCCGTGAGGGTGCCGCGGGCTCCGCGCAGCACCGCGAGCTCGTACCCCTCGACGTCGATCTTCATCAGATCGGGACGGAAGCCGAGCTCCGCGCAGAGCAGGTCGATCGTGCGGAGAGGGATCTCGACGGCCGCTGGATCTCCGGCTGCCGCGGGAGAGGCCTCCAGGTGATGCCACGAGTAGCGCATGGTGAGCAGGCCGGGGGCGGCGCCGACAGCGGCCTGGAGCGGCGTCACTCGGGAGCCTGGATTGCGGCGGAGATTGGACTCCAGGACCTCCCAGGCTAAGGGTGAGGGCTCTACGGCTACGGCCTCGGCGCCGGGCCGGCCGTGCGTGAAGGCGAGCGAGAAGAGGCCGTGACAGGCGCCGACGTCGAGAAAGCGGTGGCGGTCCACGGCACGGGCCAGGAAGGTGTCGAGCTCGCTGACCATCTCCGGCGAGCGGTAACAGAACCACTCGAACGGTTCACGGGCTTGGCGGTCGATGGCGAGACGCAGGCCTGGGCGGAGGACGATCTCGTCCGCCGCCGCGCCCCGGTTGAGGCGGCGGAAGACGTTCAAGGAGTAGAGGCGGCGCGGGTCCAATACCTGGGACCGGTGCCAGAGCGCGCGCAGCGCCTGCAGCGGCCGCTCGGGGAGGAGGGCGGCGGCGAGACGCCGGGCTTTTCCTACGGCGCTCATGCTCCGATCTCCTCGAGCGCCCGGGCGACCGCGGCGGGATCACCCACGTCCGCCCGCCAGTAGCGGCCGGGCGCGGTGCCCTCCACGCTGAGCCTGTGGACGTCTGACTCCGGGCTGCCGACATAGAGGACGCCCCGGCCGGACTGGACGCAGCCGTAGACCTTGGAGGGCAGGACGTAGCCGACGAAGCCGTCGCGCAGGGTGATCAGGTGAGCGTCCGGGGTGATCAGCAACCGCGGCAACAGCTCCAGCGGCACCGGCCGGCCGCGGTGGACCGGCAGCCCCTCCCGCCGCAGGATCTCCTCGACCCGGTCCGCCTTCGCGCCGGTGGCGTTGAGCCAGAGCGCCACCCGTCCGGAGCCCTCGCGCGCTGTTTCGAGCGCTTTTTCCTGCGCTTTTTCCTGATGATGGCGGCGGTAGCCTTCGACGAAGGTCTCATGGTCGTGGGCGACGCCGAAATTGCCGGAGTAGAGGAGGATCTTATATCCCGCCAGCTCCTCGGGGCGCTCCAGCGGCGGGGTGTCGGCGGGGATCTCGACCGGCGAGGGGTCGCGCTTCAGCACGATCCGCTCCGGAGGGATGCCGATCGCGAGCAGCCGTTGCCGCTGATCCTCCCCCAGCACCTCGAAGCGGCTCACCCGCCGGCGCAGCGCCACCGTCCAGCGCTGGAAGAGCCGGAGGAACGCCGGCGTCGGCTCCCCGAGCTCCGCGATCAGGCATTCCGGATGAAAATCGGTAATGCGGTAGGTGAGCCGCTTGCCGAGCAGGAGGTTGAGGGGGACGAGGAGCTGGATCATGAACGGCGGGCTGCCGGTGAACAGGATCTCATCCGCCGCGCGCAGCTCTCGCCGCAGCCGCCAGACCAGCCCGAGATCGGTCCGCGCCGTCCATAGCGCTCGGGCTCGGAAGCGCGCGCGGTCGTAGACCCGCGCCCGCCGGCGGACGATCCGCAGCCGTCCCGTGCCCGGCCGCTCCTCCTCGATCGAGTCGCCGGTCGAAGAGAGGCCGGCGAGGACCACGTCCTCTCCCGATTCGGCGCGCTGGCGGGCGAACAGGAGGCTGTACTGGCCGACCGCGCCGAAGTCGGGCGGCAGCCAGTCACAGAGGTAGACCAGCTTGTGCGGCGCTGCGGCGGTCACGGCGGGCCGGCTTAGCGCTCGGTGAGCATCTCTTGCAGATAGCCGCTCACCGTCTCGCGCTCGCGGCTGGAGAAATACCAGTCGATCGTCCGGTGGAGGCCGTCCATGAACATCATCCGCGGCTCCCAACCGAGGAGCTCTTTGGCCAGGCGGTTGCTCGCCACGCGGTTGAGCGGTCCGGTCGGCATATGCGGGAGGAGCTTGATCTCGGCCTCCTGGCCGGTGTAGCGCAGCACCTCGTGGACGGCGTCGATCACGCGCGTGCGCTCACTCGTGCCGAGGTTGACGGCGGTGCCGTCATCGATCTTCTCGGCGGCGAGCGCCATGCCGCTGACGATGTCCCCGACGTAGGTCCAGTTGCGGATCTGGGTGCCGTCACCCCAGACCTCGAACGGGTTCTGGCGGACGAAAGCGCGGGCGATCATGGCGATCACGGCGTGGTTCTCGACCCCGCGCTCGCCGTAGACGGTGAAGAACCGGCAGGAGGCCGACTTGAGGCCGAAGTCGCGCGCATAGGCCCGCAGCGTCATCTCCGTCATCAGCTTGGCCCAGCCGTACATGTTGTCGGCGTCATAGGGCGGGCCGACCATCTCCTCGGTCAGGTAGAGCTCCTGGCGGACATCGCTCTGGAGGTGGTTCGGATAGACGCAGCCGGAGGAGGCGAAGACGAACTTCCCGACGCCCGCCTCGTGAGCCGCCTTGACCAGCATGCCGTCCATCGCCAGGTTCTGGGCGCAGGCGGCCTGGTGCAGATCGACGTAGCCGCGCCCGCCGTGGATCGCGGCGAGGTGGAAGACGATATCGATCCCCTCGACCATGCGCTGGGGCACGCCGGGCTGGAGGAGGTCCGCCTGGTGAAACTCGACGACGCCGGAGTCGATGGCGCCCTGGATGTTGGCGAGGCGGCCGCTCGTCAGGTCGTCCACGACGCGGATCGACCGCGCCCCCTTCTCGATCAGGTGGTCGATCAGGTGGGAGCTGATGAACGAGGCGCCGCCGGTGACCAGGACCTTCTTCTGTTTCCAATCCATGTTCTACTTCTCCTCCGTCCGCGCGGGAAGGCCGCCAAACGGGCTGTTCGGGATGCCGGGTTAGTGTAACGGGGAAGAGCCGGATGCGCAAAACGGTGCGGGTTGCCACGCTTCTGGGCCACGCCCACGTGGAGATGGCCCTCGTCTGCCTGGGGAGCCTACGGCGGTACTCGGCGGACCCGGTCCACCTCCGCGTCCACGAGGACGGCTCGCTGACGGCCGAGGACCGCGCGCGTCTGGTGGCGGGGTTGGGCGAGCTCGACTTCGTGACGCGTCCCGCGGCGGACGAGCGCGTCGCCGACCTGCTGGCCCACCGGCCCGCCCTGCGGAGGTTCCGGCAGGCCAACCCCCTGGCCCTCAAGCTGATCGACATCCCCGCGTTCGCCGACGAGGACGATCTCGCATACTGCGATTCCGACGTCCTCTTCCTGCGACCGTTCGCGGACCTCTTCCGGTTTCCCAATCCGGAAACCGGTGCCGTCTTCATGAGCGACCGCCAGAACGCCTACTCGCTCCGCTCCTGGCACCTGCTGGCGCATCCGCGGCTGGCGCTCCCTTGCCGGGTCAACTCAGGCATCCTCCTGTTCCGTGTTCGCTTTTATGACCCCGACCTTCTGGAGTGGTATTTCGCGCGGCCGGAATTCGCGTTCGCCCCGGTGTGGAGCGAGCAGACCGCCTGGGCGCTGCTGGGGGCGCGTGCCGGCTGCAGGCTCTGGGACCCACGCCTCGTGCGGCTGCCCGGGCAGGAGGGCGGGGAAGGGATGGACGCCGTGGCGCTCCACTTCGTCAGTCCCCTCCGCGGCCTGATGCCCGGAACCCTGAAGAGCGCTGTGGATCGGACCGGCGAGCCGCCGGTGGCGGTGGGGACCGTCCCGGCGCGCCGCTGCCGTCCCTGGGATCTGGCGTGGACAGAGGCGCATCGTCGCTTAGCCAGACTCTCCCAGGGGGAATCGCTTCTGCGTAAGAGGGGGGACCCCTCGTCTTAGTGGGGAGACCCCCCTCCCTAGCGGGAATACCCCTTCGCCCTCGTTGGGGGACCCTCTCCCTCGGTGGGAGACCCCTCGTCCT
>DASWQX010001223.1:0-3746 GCA_036403495.1 Thermoanaerobaculia bacterium | reverse complement strand
CCTCGACCACCGGCGCCGACTTCCTCCGCTCGCTGGTCCGCCACATGGCCAGCGCCCTCGGCATGCAGTACGCCTTCGTCTCCGAGGTGGCGGACGACGCGGTGACCCGCGTCCGCCTGCTCGCCCTCTGGGAGATCGACGGCTACAGCGCGCCGTTCGAGTACGATCTCCGCGGCACCCCCTGCGAGCATGTGGTCGGCCGCGAGACCAGCTTCCGTCCTTCCGGCACCTGGAAGCTCTTCCCCGACGACCGCTGGCTGGTCGCCACCCGCATCGAGAGCTACATCGCCGTGCCGCTCTTCGACCGCGGCGGCCGGCCGCTCGGTCACATGGCGGTGATGAGCACCGCGCCGGTCGGCGACGACGTGCCCGCGCTGTCGATCCTCAAGATCTTCGCCGCCCGCGCCGCCGCCGAGATCGAGCGCAAGCTCGCCGAGGAGGCGCTCGCGCAGGAGAAGGACCTCGCCCAGGTGACCCTCGCCTCGATCGGCGACGGGGTCATCCGCACCGACGCCGCGGGCGTCGTCGACTATCTCAACCCGGTCGCCGAGCGGCTCACCGGCTGGAGCATGGACGAGGCCTGCGGCCAGCCGGTGGCGGCCATCTTCAGCGTCGTCGACGAGGCGACCAACAAGGCGGTGCCCAACGCCGTCGAGCGCTGCCTGGCCGAAGGGCGGCTGATCGAGCACACCGGCTACTCGATGCTGGTACGCCGCGACGGCCGCGAGTTCGCCATCCGCGACTCGGTGGCGCCGATCCAGGACCGCCAGGGGCGCACCACCGGCAGCGTCCTGGTGTTCAAGGACGCCACCCAGCTCCGCGGCATGGAGCGCGAGATGATCTATCTCGCCCGCCACGACCCTCTCACCGGCCTGATCAACCGGCGCGAGTTCGAGAAGCGTCTCCAGCACAGCCTCGACACCGCCGCCGAGGACGGCCGCGAGCACGCCCTCTTCTATCTCGACCTCGACGAGTTCAAGGTGGTCAACGACACCTGCGGCCACCTCGCCGGCGACGAGATGCTCAAGCAGGTGACCGCCCTGCTTCGCTCCCTGCTGCGCAAGACCGACACCCTCGCCCGCCTCGGCGGCGACGAATTCGGTGTGCTGCTCGAGGACGCCGGCCTGCCGGACGCCCGCGAGCTCGGCGAGCGCCTGCTCAGCTCGGTGCGCCAGTACCGCTTCGGCTGGCAGGAGCGGATCTTCGAGATCGGCGTCTCGATCGGCCTGGTGCCGATCACCGCCGAGAGCGGCGACATGGCCCGCGTCCTCTCCGCCGCCGACGCCGCCTGCTACGTAGCGAAAGAGGGGGGCCGCAGCCGGATGCACGAGTACCAGCCGGACGACACGGCGATGGCCGAGCGCTACGGCGAGATGCAGTGGATCTACCGCATCCACAAGGCCTTCGCCGAGCACCGCTTCCTGCTCTACCGGCAGAGCATCCACCCCCTCCAGGGGAACGGCTCGGAGCCGCCGCTGTGCGAGATCTTCATCCGCATGGTCGACGAGGACGGCCGCATCGCCACCCCGGCGGCCTTCATCCCCGCCGCCGAGCGCTACCACCTGATCGCCTCGATCGACCGCTGGGTGGTCCACGCCGCCTTCGTCACCCTCGCCTGCGGCACCCTCTCCCATGGCGACACCACCCGCTTCGCCATCAACCTCTCGGGCCAGTCCGTGGGCGACGAAACCTTCCTCGACTACGTGCTGGCCGAGATCGAGGCCACCGGCATCGCCCCCGAACGCATCTTCTTCGAGATCACCGAGACCGCCGCCGTGGGCAACCTGGCCAAGGCGACCCACTTCATCCGCGTCCTCAAGGAGCTCGGCTTCCGCTTCGTGCTCGACGACTTCGGCAGCGGCCTCTCCTCCTTCGCCTATCTCCAGAACCTGCAGGTCGACTTCCTCAAGATCGACGGCGGCTTCGTGCGCAATATGACGGAGAGCACGGTCCAGCGCGCCCTCGTCGAGTCGATCCACCAGATCGGCAAGGTGATGGGCATCCGCACCATCGCCGAATCGGTTGAGGACAGCCCCACTCTCGAGATCCTCCGGGAGATCGGCGTCAATTACGCCCAGGGGTATGGCCTCTCCCTCCCAGAACCTTTGATTTAGCGACTTTACAAGGCGCCGGGAGAAAATTTCCATCCCGACGGGCCGGCGTCCCGTTCCGGTGCGCGAAGCGCACCCTACGGATACCGCGCGGGCCTGGGCGCGATTCTTGCTGAAGGACCCTCCGTCCTGACAACTCCCGGCTATGATCGCCACCCTGAACGCTTTGCCTACCGACGACCCGGATACCGACGTGCCCTTCGACGGCGACGAACGGCTCCCCCTGGCCCGGGCGTTCGACGGCGATTCCACTCTCGACAACCGGCTGCGGCTCCTGATCGAGCCGGTGCCGGCGATCGTCTGGACGACCGATTGCCACCTCTGCTTCAACTCCGGCCTCGGGCCCGGCCTCCCCTCGTTCGGCCTGCGCGCCGCGCCGGGCACCAGCCTGTTCGACCACTACGGCACCCGCGACCCCGACGTCGTGCCGATCCGCGCCCACCAGCTGGCGCTCGGCGGCGAGTCGGTGAGCTTCGAGCACCTCTGGGAAGGGCGCGCCTTCCAGACCCGCGTCGAGCCGCTGCGCGGCGACCGCGGCGAGATCGCCGGCTGCATCGGCATCGCGGTCGACATCACCGAGCGCAAGCACGCCGAAGAGGCCCTCTACCGCGAGAAGGAGCGCGCCCAGGTGACGCTCGCCTCGATCGGCGACGGCGTCATCCGCGCCGATGCCGAGCTGCGGATCGACTATCTCAACCCGGTCGCCGAGCGGCTGACCGGCTGGACCGCCGAGGAGGCGATCGGCCACACCGTCCTCGAGGTCTTCCAGGTGATCGACGAGATCACCCGCCAGCCGCTGGGCGATCCGGTCGCCCGCTGCCTGGAGGAGGGGACGACCGTCGAATCCCCCGGCCACGCCGTGCTGGTCAGCCGGGACGGCAAGGAGTTCTCGGTGCGCGACTCGGTGGCGCCGATCTACGACCGCTCAGGGGGGGCGCTCGGCGCCGTGCTGGTGTTCAAGGACGTCACCCAGCTCCGCGGCCTGGAGCGCGAGATGGTCTATCTGGCCAGCCACGACGCGCTGACCGGTCTGATCAACCGCCGCGAGTTCGAGGTCCGCATGAAGCGGGCCATCCGCGGCGCCCGTGCCGAACGGCGCCAGCACGTGTTGCTCTACCTCGACCTCGACGAGTTCAAGGTGGTCAACGACACCTGCGGCCACCTGGTGGGCGACGAGATGCTCAAGCAGGTCACCGCCCTCCTGCGCTCCCGCGTGCGGCGCAGTGACGTGCTCGCCCGCCTCGGCGGCGACGAGTTCGGCGTCCTCCTGGAGGATTGCCCGCTCGACCAGGCGCGCGGCATCGCCGAGGAGATGCGGCGCACGGTCCGCGAGTTCCGCTTCTGCTGGCGCGACCAGATCTTCGAGGTCGGGGTGAGCATCGGCCTGGTGCCGATCAACAGCGACAGCGGCGACCTGGCGAGCGTCCTGAGCGCCGCCGACGCCGCTTGCTACGTCGCCAAGGACAGCGGCCGCAACCGGGTCCACGAGTACGAGCCGGACGACACCCTGGTCGCCGAGCGCTACGGCGAGATGCAGTGGATCCATCGCATCCACCGCTCCTTCGAGGACAGGCGCTTCCGTCTCTTCTACCAGCTCATCCAGCCCCTCGGCGGCGAGGGGAGCCCGCGGGACCT
>DASWQX010001222.1:0-1592 GCA_036403495.1 Thermoanaerobaculia bacterium | reverse complement strand
GAGCGGCGCCGGGAGCAGCAGCGCCGGCGCCAGTTGCGCGAGGCGGCGATGCCTGCGCCCAAGGCCCGGCGCCGGCACCTGGTGCTCCTCCTCCCCCGCCCGCGCCTCGCCTTCCCGAACCTGCTCGACCGCTACGTGGTCCGCATGTTCTCGCTCGTCTTTTTTCTCGTCGTGCTCTCCGGCGTCTCCCTGTTCATCATCTTCGACCTGAGCGAGACGATCGACGAGATCCTCAAGAACAAGGTCCCCAACGGCCTGGTCCTCAACTACTACAAGTACCTGTCGCTCCAGATGTTCTACGACATCGCGCCGATCGTCATCCTGGTAGCGACCCTGCTGACCTTCAGCCTGCTGGCGCGGACGAACGAGATCACCGCCTGCAAGTCGCTGGGGATGAGCCTCTACCGGCTCTCGCTGCCGGCGGTGGTCTCGGCGCTGCTGGTGACCTTCTTCTGCGGCTACCTGGAGTCGTCGGTCCTGCCGGCGTCGAACGAGAAGGTGGCGAAGCTCAAGGACCGGATGCACGGCAAGCAGACCGCCCGGACCTACCGCCGCGCCGACCGCCAGTGGCTGTTCGGCCAGGGGCGGTACATCTACAACTACGTCCACTACGACCCGCAACAGGCGGGGCTCCAGCGCTTGCAGGTCTTCGACTTCGACGACCAGCACCGGCTCACCCGCCGGCTGTTCACGGAGAACGCCCACTACATCGGCGACGCCTGGGTGTTCACCAATGGCTGGGCGCGCTCGTTCAAGGCGGTGGACGTCACCAGCTACAATCGGTTCAAGGAGCCGAAGATCGTCCGCTATCCGGAGACCCCCTCCTATTTCGACTCGGAGATCCGCCCCCCGGAGCAGATGCGCTACGGCGAGCTGAAGGACTACATCGAGGAGCTCAAGGAGAGCGGGCAATCGGTCCCCGAGCTGCAGGTGCGGCTGGAGGACAAGATCGCGCTGCCGGTCGCCTCGCTGATCATGTCGCTCGTCGCCCTCCCCTTCGCCTTCCGCCTCGGCCGGCAGGGGGCGCTCTACGGGATCGGCGTCTCACTGGTGCTCGGGATCGCCTTCATGGCGATCTACGCCTTCTTCACCAAGATGGGCGAGGCCGGAGCGTTGCCGCCGCAGGTCGCGGTCTGGAGCCCGGCGGCGGTCTTCGCGCTGCTCTCGGGCTATCTCTTCCTGGGCGTGCGGACCTGACGGCGTGGATCTTCCCTTCCCGCCAAGCGCGGTCAGGAAGGCTTGGCGGGGAGATCGGGATGCTTGCGCGTGCGCTTGAGGAGGCCCGAGACCTCCCGGATGAGGTCGAGGCCCGCCTGATTCATGCGGGCGGCGTTGGAGAAGACCAGGAGCGCCGCGATCGCCTCGCGATGGGTGTTGTAGGACTGGAAGGTCGCCAGGGTCTCCTCGGCGACGCGGCTGACGTCAGCCGGCCTCCCTTGCAGGATGTAGACGCCGGCGAGGTCGAGGGCGGCGAGCGCGGCGTCATAGTCGAGGCCGAGATCGCGGAAGGAATCCCGGACCTCCCGGAAGGCCGCTTCCGCCTGATCGATCCGGTGCAGCCCGAACGCCACGACCCCCTCCAGCCAGCGCAG
>DASWQX010001221.1:0-1662 GCA_036403495.1 Thermoanaerobaculia bacterium | reverse complement strand
GAAGCAGAGCCTTGTAGCGGACGAGCGCCGCCGACTGTTTCGGGTCGGCGATGGTCACATAGCTCTCGAAGGCCGTCTTCTGCGCATAGATATTGTCGGAATAGACTTCGTAGGGGCCGATCACGACCTCGATCGGAGTCCCGGAGACATCCATCCAGGCCATCTCCGATTCGTAATAATCGTTGGTGCGGAAGGCCTGGGCGCGCAGCGTCAGGAAGCGCCTGAGGCTGGCATTGCCGGTCCGCGCCGCCGCTTTCTCGAGGAGCCGGGCGGCCGGCTCGAGCCACTGGCGGTATTCGACGCTGTAGGGGATTGCGACGAGCCGGTCGCCCTCGCGCTTGACGACCGTATAGGGGCTGGTCAGCGCCTCCTTCTCGCCGGGATGCGCGGCGATGTAGGCGTCGAGCGCCTCCCGGGTCAGGTCGGCGGGATAGAGGCCGCCGCCCGCCGGCATCGGACGGTCGCCCCAGAAGGGACGGTTGTCGGCCAGCGTGTCCCAGGGGCCCGCGTTGAAGTCGAACCAGTCGAGCAGCAGCGGCCCGTCGGCACGGTTGAGCGAGGCGATCTCCTCGCGCACGCGCGGATTGTCGGCGCTTACCTGGCGCAGGAAGATGGGATCGAGCAGGTCGGCGGCCTGGATGAGGTCGTTGACGACGTCGCGCTCCTCGGCGGTGAGGAAGCTGGTATCGGGATTCATGTCGATGCGGACGATCTTGGCGCGCTGAGCGGCGACGCTGTAGCCGTCGGCCGCCGCCGCCGACGCCGACGCGGGAGGGGGCGCCGGAGCCGCGCAAGCGGCGGTAGCGGCGAGCAGGGTCGCGAGCGCGATGTGACGCATCTTACTCTCCGTCCGTTTTCAGCGCCTTAGCGCTCATCCCCATGATTGGACCCGTTCGGGCTGAACCTGTCGAAGCCCTCCTTGCCTACTGCAGAAGAGAAGGACAGGGCTTCGACAAGCTCAGCCCGAACGGTTTGGGTTCTTATCTGCACGGCCAGTTCCTAGCGTCGCCGAGAGCTATTGGGAACGGGCGCGGTAGGGGCTTGCGGGCGTGAACGCGGGGCGGGCGTCGGCGTCGGCGACGGCTTCGACCAGGCGGTAGAAGAAGGCATTGAACTTCCCCGCCGCCTCGAAGTCCATCGGCTGCGTCACGTCGTCGGCGGGGTGGTGGTAGCGGGTGCGGTACCAGAGACGGTAGCGCCGCTCCGCCTCGGTGCCGGGGACGTAGCCGAAGATGAAGCCGGTGGCGGGGACTCCGATCTGCAGGAAGGGCCAATGGTCGGCGCGCTGGAGCAGGCCGCGCTCCGGCTCCGGGTCCGGCTGGATTCGGATGTCCATCGGCGCGGCGACGGCCCGCGCCGCATCGCCCAGGCTGCTGTCGTTCACCGCCAGCATGGTGAGGAGATCGAGCGGGAAGAGCGGACGGAGCTGGTCGAGGTTGATCATCGCGGCCATCGCGCGAACCGGCACGGTCGGATGCGCGGTGAACCAGGTCGAGCCGAGCAGCCCCTTCTCCTCGCCGGTGAAGGCGGCGAACAGGATCGAGCGGCGATAGGGCTTGCCCTGCCTGCGGTCGGCGAGGCGGGCGAGCAGGGCGACATAGGCCGCGTCGTCGAGCGCGCCGTTGTAGAGCCGGTAGCCCTTCACCGGCTCGCCGTAGCCGT
>DASWQX010001220.1:0-7998 GCA_036403495.1 Thermoanaerobaculia bacterium | reverse complement strand
GACTTGCCTTCATTGGCGATAGCGATAGCCGGGAGCTCTTTGAAGAGATCCCGAGGGCTTTAGAAAGTTCCTCGAGCTTGGGCTCCGTCTCTAGGATTTTGTGTTTCGAATCCCAGTTGAGCTTGTAACGCGTCGTCTCTTTGCCGGTATCCTCATCGACGATCTTGAAATCGATTCTATAGTGCCAGACCTTCGATCTCGAAAACCCAATCGAGAAGTTGAATTGATGGGCCTCAAGAATCAACTTCCCATCGATTCCCGAATCATTCGGTGGATTGATTCCGGAGATCTGGAGGGAATTACTGGTCTTGCCGCTCTCCTTTTTTCTCCAATCCATGTTGATTAACTTCT
Source organism: Thermoanaerobaculia bacterium (assembly GCA_036403495.1). GTDB lineage: Bacteria > Acidobacteriota > Thermoanaerobaculia > Multivoradales > UBA5704 > DATARR01. The sequence goes on along the minus strand of DASWQX010001220.1, from coordinate 7,647 downwards.
TGCTGACGAGCTCCAAGAAATCTTCACTCGAGGCAGGCGAGTTGGCCGTTCCCGGCCACGGGTTGGTCGCGTCGTTGATATGAGTACGGATCTTCCAATCTGTATAACCGGCGGTCGTGCTCGCCCTCGGCTTATCCAATTGCTCGCGGGCCTTGCTGACCATTTCGTCGATACGGGCCGGATCTTCCACCGAGACCATCTTCACCTCTTCGGCTCGCCGACGCCCTAGAAATTCCACTGTAATATCCGGCTCAGTCCGATCGTCCGCGCCGAGGAACAATGTATCCTTGCCAAATTGCTCCCGATGATACTGGGAGACGATCAACTCGTAGATCTTGCCACCGGCAGTCGAGTTCAAACCTTTGATCCAGTCATACAGCCCGGCTGCTTGCTTCGCCAAGCGCCCCTGGGTTGCGTTCTCCGGTTTTGGCTCCTTATTGGCCTTATTTGCGTCTTTGCCTTCTTCTTCGATGTCGTTATAGATGCCGGCGAAAATTTCCTTCCCTTGTTTATAAATGCCGGCCCAGTCAGTCCATTTGGATTTCGCCTGACCTTGGTACGTCTCCCAATCGCGTTTCATCTGCACGGCAGGGAGGCCGGGAGGCGCGGTTGGCCTGCCGCTTCCTCCTCCGGCATACCGGTCCAGCAGGTCCCCCGCCGATCGCCCTGCCATGACCCGATCCGCCACGGCGTCGGCCTGCCGCTCGTAAACGTCGTTCTCGCGTCCGATGCCGCCCGCGGGACGCGCTCCGCCGCGCTGCTGGACCACGTGGGCCGCCTCGTGGGCGGCGGTGTGGAGACTCGGTCGACCGGCGAAGGCCACATGCTCTCCCATGGTGAAGGCGGAGGCCTGTATCGCAGATGCGCTCGCTGAGGCCCCGGGGCCGAGATGCGCCTGGACTCTATGGAGGTCGTGCGGCCCGAAGGCTCGCTGGATTGTGTCCATGAAGGGCAAACCCGAGCCGGGCGTCCGCAGGCCTGCTCGGGCGGTCTCTCGAATCCCTACAGCCGAGGACGGAGGAACTGACGGGAGGAAGGCCGGTACCCGCAGGAGGTTGAAGCTGACCGGGGGACTGGGGGTCTGGACGGGATCTTTCAAAGCGTCGGGCTGGGCGATGGCGAACCTCGGCGCTGGAATCGAGCCCGCCCGGTTGTTGGCGCTGGCCGCGGTATGGATTCTCATTGTCCGGCCCTCCACAGTTGACCTGGCGATGATCTATCTTAGCTCTTCAAGAGTCTGGAGTCACCGAAGTGGATCTGGTTTCCGCGCGTGTAGGCCAGGGCGCCCACCGTTCCGCGTGGGCGGATTCCCAATGGATGGCGACGTTGGAAAGTCCGTACGGAAGGAGTGCTCCATTCTGCCCCGGAGCCCGGCGGGCAGATCCAGAGTCCGTCGCGGCGCGATTCCGGCGCGCGTATCCCCTCGCCGCCACCGGCCTTCAGCCCATCCGCGGAAGGGTCCTTCCGTTCCGAGCGCTGGTTTTATTGGAGAAATTGGTCGGGACGCCGGGATTTGAACCCGGGACCCCCTGAACCCCATTCAGGTACGCTACCAGACTGCGCCACGTCCCGACCGGAAAAGCGGTGTCTCAGGGCGATTTCGGCCCGAGGAGGGTGAGCAGCTCACGTGCCTCCTGGAGGGCCTCGTCGATTCCCGAGAGGAGTGTTTGTATCCGTTCGGCGCCTGCCGTGTCAAGCGCCGGCGCTTCGGCGGCGGGTGGGGGGGCGGGCGGCTCGGCGACGAAGCTGGCCGGAGCGGCCGGCGGCGGTTCCGCGATGGCGGCGGTGTCCTCGCCCTCCGCCTCGTCCGTCTCGCTCAGCGTCTCGCCCAGGCTGCCGGCCGCGAGCTCCGCTTCCAGCTTCTTCTTGGCGCCGGCGATCGTGTACCCCTCTTCGTAGAGGAGCTCCTTGATCCGCCGGATGATCTCCAGCTCCTTCTCGCTGTACACGCGCTGGCCGGAGCGGCTCTTGCTGGGGGTGAGCGCCGGGAACTCGGTCTCCCAGTAGCGCAGCACGTAGGGCTGGATGCCGAGCGCCTTGCAGGCCTCGCCGATCTTGTAGTAGAGCCGCTTCTGGATCCGAGCCTTCGATGCCATCCGGGTCACTCAGGCTTCGCCGGCTGGCCGATGGGGTGCATGACGTCGCGGAGGCGCCGCGCCGGCTTGAAGCTCAGCCCCCGGTGCGGGCGGATGAACATCCGCTCGCCGCTCACCGGGTTCACCCCCATCCGCCCGGGGCGGGCGGTGACCTCGAAGGTGCCGAAGTTCTTGATCCGCACCGGCCGGCCGTCGGCCAGCGAGGTCTTCACGGTCTTGAAGATGGTGTCGACGATCTCCGCCGCCTCGTCCTTGGTCAGACCGCCATGGCGATCGTAGACCACGTCGACGAGGTCGGCCTTGGTGACGCCGGGATGAAGCGTTTTCTTCACGGCCATTTGGCTCTCCGCAATCGCGGCTCCCGCGCGTAAGGACCATCGTTCTGCAGCGCTCAGCAGCCGGAGAGGCTGAAGAAGTGCCTGAAGTATAGGAGATCAAACCGGCACGGGCAAGGCGCCTCCGAGTTCCCGGTCCAGCCCGAGCGCCATCCGGTACCCCTCCCGGTAGCGCGCCGCGACGGCGTCCCAGGTGAGCTCCGCCTCGGCCTTGCGCCGCCCCCGCTCCCCCATCGACCGCGCCCCGGCGGGATTCGCCAGCAGCCCGCGGAGCGCGCCGAGGAGCGCCTCGCGGTCCCCCTCGGGCACCAGGCGCCCGGTGCGGCCGTCCTCGACCGCCAGTGGGATTCCCGAGATCCCCGACGCGATCACGGGCAGGCCGCTCGCCATCGCTTCCAGGATCACGTTCGGCAGCCCGTCGACGTTCCCCTTGCCGTCGTGCACCGCCGGCAGGACGAAGAGGTCGGCCGCCCGGTAGAGGTCCGGCAGGGTGTCGCGCAGCACCGGGCCGGGGAAGAAGACGCGATCCCCCCAGGGGCGAGCCGCCGCGCGGAACCCCTCGAGGAGGTCGCCCCCGCCGGCGAGGACCACCCGCAGCTCGGGGTGCTCGCCGAGGAGCCTGGGGAGGATCTCGATCAGCGTCTGGAACCCCTTCTTGGTCGCCATCCGGCCCACCCCCAGGAGGAGCGGCGCATCCTCGGGAATCCCCAGTTGCCGGCGCCAGATCGACCGCCGCTCCGGCGCGGGTGAGAAGGTCTCGACGTCCACCCCGTAGGGGATCACCCGCGAGCGCTCCGCCGGGAAGCCGAGCGCCCGCACGCGCTCGACCAGCTCGGGCGAGCAGCCGGTCAGCAGCCGCACCCGCTTCAGCGCCCAGCCGGCCAGGGCCCGCACCCCCCGCTTCTCGGCCAGGAAGACGTCGCTGCCGTGCAGCCCGATGGCCAGCGGCACGCGGCGGCCGGCCGCGGCGGCCACCAGCCCGTTGGGGACGATCCAGTGCGCGTGGACGAGGTCGAAGGGGCGCCGGCCGGGCTGCCGGCGCAGTTGCCGGAGAACTGCCCGGCGCGCCGCCAGGGCGTAGAGGGGCGCGGCGAGCGCGGCGTTCCCCTTCACCCGCTCGTCCGCCTCCAGGCTGCGGCCATAGCCCAGCACCTCGTGGCGCTCGGGGGCGTAGCGGAAGGAGACCACCTCGACGCCGCCGTCGTCGACCCCTCCCTCTTGCCAGCTCGCCGGCACCCCCGCGGCGTGCGGAGTCAGCACGGTCAGGCGGTCCCCGCCGCGGACCAGGCCGCGCGCGAGGTCGCGGATGAACGGGCCGGAGGTGTCCCCCTCGAAACGGGGGTAGGTCTGGGTGAGGAAGAGGAGGTCGAGGGGGCGGTCGCCGGTCACTCCAGCCATTCCTTGATCGAATAGCTGTCGCGGCGGCGGAAGTTCTTGAAGGTGATCATCTCGCCGATCAGCCCGGTGGTCAGCACCTGGATGCCGAGCACCATCAGCAGGATGCCGAGCTGGAGCAGCGGCCGGTTGCCGAGGTGGCGGCCGGCGAACCATAGGGCGGCCAAGTAGGCGTCGATGCCGAAGCCGGTGCCCAGGAAGAGCAGGCCGATGGCGCCGAAGAGGTGGAGGGGCCGGCGGGTGTAGCGCGTGATGAAGAGCACGGTGATGAGGTCGAGCAGCCCCTTGTAGAAGCGGTCCCAGCCGTACTTGCTGATGCCGTGCCGCCGCGGATGATGGGTGACCTCGATCTCGCCGACCGCGAAGCCCCGCCGGCTGGCCAGCACCGGGATGTAGCGGTGGAGCTCGCCGTAGATGGCGATCTCGGCCAGCACCTCCCGGCGGTAGGCCTTGAAGCCGCAGTTGAAGTCGTGGAGGTCGACCTGCGCCAGCCCCCGCGTCACCCAGTTGAACAGGCGCGACGGCAGGGTCTTGCTCAGCGGATCGTGGCGCCGCCGCTTCCAGCCGGAGACCAGGTCGAGCTCCTTCTCCTCCAGCGTGGCGAGGAAGCGCGGGATCTCCCCCGGGTCGTCCTGCAGGTCGCCGTCCATGGTGATGATGATCCGGCCGATCGAATGGTCGAAGCCGGCGGAGAGCGCCGCCGCCTTGCCGAAGTTCCGCCGCAGGCGGACCAGCTTGACCCGCGGGTCGCGCTGCCGGGTCTCGCGCACCCGCGCCGGCGTGCCGTCGCCCGAGCCGTCGTCGACGAAGACGATCTCGAAGCTCTTCCCCAGCCCCTCGAGCACCGCCGCCACCCGCTCGGCCAGCACCGCCACCGTTTCCGCCTCGTTGAGCACGGGGACGATGACCGAGATGTCGAGCTCGGCCGGCTGCGGTTGGACCAGCGTCGGCGCGGGAGGGGCGACCGGGAACGGACGGGCTGTGCTCATCGCGCCGTATTGTAGCAGGGCGGCCGGCGGGAGCTTGGGAAGCTCCCCCCGGCCCGCTGAAAGCTTTTACTTGACGGCGTTGCCCGGGATGGCCCAGGCGAAGTCGGTCCGGGTCTGGGTGGCGAACCACTTCGGATCGCTGAAGCTGATGTAGCCGTTCGGCAGATAGGTCGCCGGATACCCATTGTTGTTGTTGCCGGGCCAGCGCGCCGTGCCGTGGCAGGACATGCAGTTGGAATTGATCCCGTCCGGGATGTTCGGGCTGGTCTCGAGGAACGGGTTGAAGCAGACCACCGGCTTGCCCTTCGGATCGTTGAACGGCACCACCATCGAGTAGGCGACGCAGGTGGCGTAGTTGCGCCACGGGCCCTTCACGTTGGCCGTCATGCCGGCGTTGCTGCCGGGGAAATTGTTCGGAGGGTTCTTGCCGCCCATCCACCAGAAGGTCTGCCAGGTCCAGTTGACGATCTCCTTGGTCGTCACGTGCATGGCGGCGAGGACGGCCCAGTCGCCGGCCACCGCCTGGGGGAGCGGCGGACCGCCCTGCGCGGAGTTGAAGTCGGTCGCCTCCTGGGCCGTCAGCTTGAAGCCGTACATCATCGAGAGCGGCGCGTAGAGGTACTTCTTGGCGTCGCAGGCGAGGCCGGGGTTGACGGTGGCGCCCTTGATCTCCGCCGGCGTCGCCGGGCGCATGCCGCCGCTCCCCTTGGGGTCGATCAGCACGCAATTGAGCCAGGTCTCAGGAGTCGGATTCTTGGCGTTCGTGGTGGCGCCGGCGCCGTTCCCCTGCCAGAGCGGGAAGGGGGTCAGGCCGGTAGCCTTGATCAGCCACATCACCGGCTTGGTGTCCACGCCGCGGTCGGGAAAGTCGATGATGGCCCGCTTCTCGACCGGCGTGGCAGTGGGCCAGCTCGCATTGAGCTTGTTGAGATCGGACTGCTGCGTGTAGAGATAGGAATTCGGCGACCCCTTGGGCGTCGGATGCGAGGCCATCAGGAAGTGGGACGACTCGGGGTCGAACTTGTTGAAGGCCACCACCTGCTCACTGGAGGTGGAGGCGGCGAGCTTGCCGGTCGCCTTCGCCACATGCACGAACTGGCGCGGCTTGGCGAACGGGCGCTTGACCTCGGTCCGCAGGGCCGCCTTGACGCCGGGAGCGACGAAGACCTCGTTCTCCGAATGCCAAGTCTCCCAGACCGGCAGGCGCTGGCCCTGCAGCGTCGAGTGCGAGGGCGTGGTCATGCCGGCCCAGACATCCCAGGCGTGGGTGCGCATCTTGGCCGTGGCGTCGACCGCCACCCAGCCGTCGATGACCTTGCGCGGGGTCGGGAAGTTGAAGCCCGGCGGGATCGTCTCCGGCTTGATCTCGGCGGCGGGAGCGGGGGCCTTCGCGGCCGGCTTGGCGGCCGGAGCGGGCTTGGCCGGCGGCGCGGCGGCCGCCATCGACAGCGCGACACCGCAAACGGCGAAACAGGAGAGGGTCAGCACCGGGAACATCCAGCGGCGTCTCGATCTCATCAACGATCCCTCCGTTTTGTGCAGCATGGTTCTGTAGCAAGGCCGAACGAGTCGACGGCCTGCGGAAAGCGCCAGCTATGAAGCTTTGAAGGAGCTTACTTTACACGATCCGGAAGCGCCGGGAAAGGGGCCGGCAGGGGCGCGGGAGTGGGGTCCGCCCCAAGGATCACCCCTATAATCCCGCCCCATGCAGCGAATCGGAAGCTGGGCCGTGCTCGGCCTGCTCCTGGCGGCGACGCTGGCGGGGGCCCTGACCTTCGACCGGCGGAGCTGGCCGGGCCTGGTCGGCGACGAGGCGACCTACCTCATGCAGGCGCAGAGCCTGGCCTGGGACTTCGATGTCCGCTATACGCGCCACGATTACGACCGCTTCGTCGCGCAGTGGGGCACGCCGCCGGACGGCCTGATCCTGCAGAGCGGCGACGGCGGCCGTACGCTCGTCTATGCCAAGCCCGCCGCCTACGCTCTCTGGATCGCCCCCTTCCTGCGCCTCTCCCCCACCCGCGGCGCGGCGGTGGCCAACACCCTGCTCCTCGCCCTCGCGGCCCTCCTGGCGGCGCGCGCGCTCGAACGGCGCCTCGGCCCCACCGCGCCGCTCTGGGTGGCGGCGTGGATCTTCGCCTCCGTCGCCTTCGCCTACGTCTTCTGGGCCCACTCCGACCTCTTCCTGATGAGCCTGGTGGCGATCGCCCTGGCGCTTGCCTATGGCGCCCCGCGCGACGGCGAAGCCGAAGAGAGCCCCGGCCGCACCGCCCTCCGCTGGGCCGCCGCTGGCCTCCTGCTCGGACTGGTTTTCGCCTCCCGCCCCTTCTACGGCACCCTGCTGCTGCCGGCGGCGCTCGCCGTGCCCGCGCCGCGCCGGCGACTGGGTCTCGCGACCCTCGCCGCCGGCGCCGTCGTCGCCGTGCTCGCCTCCGGGCTGACCCACCTGGCGGAGGCGGACTCCTGGACCCCCTACTCCGGCGAGCGCCAGAGCTTCGACGCCAAAACCGGCTTCCCGGCGGTGAGCCTCCCGCCGGAGAGCTGGCGGCAGCGAGGCGTCGGGCGGGGCAACCGCTCCTGGCACGCCGCGGACATCATGGGACCGCGGCTGTCGGCGTGGAACTCGCTCTACTTCCTGACCGGCCGGGACGTCGGCATCCTCCCCTACTACCTGCCGCTGCTGCTCGGCCTCGCCGCCTTCCGCCGCGGCGAGGGGCGCGGGATGCTGATCCTGGCGGCGCTCGCGGCGGCGGCCTGCTTCCTGATCACCCGCCCGTTCAACTTCTACGGCGGCGGCGGCGCGATCGCCAACCGCTACTTCCTGCCGCTCTA
>DASWQX010001219.1:0-5627 GCA_036403495.1 Thermoanaerobaculia bacterium | reverse complement strand
CTCACGTCCTCGCCCGTCACCGTCAGCTTCGACATCCCCGGCGTCTCGCTGGGAGAGAGCTCCTGGTGGGTGATGATGCCGTCGATCAGCACCCGCGGCCGGACGTTGAAGATGACGATCAGGATCACCCGGTTGAACGTCCTGAGCAGCGGGGTCGCGAGGAGCGGGTCCTCCAGCAGGTCGAGCGGCCCCGAGCGGCCGGCCTGGAAGACGAGCTGGAAGCCCGAGCGCCCCGCGTCCGTATGGGTCACCTCGGCGCTCTCCAGCCGCTGGGTGAGCAGGAGCGGCGCCGGTACCGCCACGGTGGGGCCGATCAGCAGCGTCAGGTGGACTCCCAGGAGGCTCACGATTCCCAATCCCCGATCTCCGCCGCCGTGAGCGGTTTTTCGATCTTGGCGTACTCGCTCCGCACCGCCCGCAGGAGGTGGCCCATGCGCACCGGCCCGCCTTCGTCGGCGGCCAGGAAGGCGGCGTTCAGGGCGATGTTGCGGATGCTGCCGCCGGCCACCCCCAGGCGGGCGAGGGCGCTCGCGTTCAATCCCTCGGCCGGCGTCTCCGGTGGGAAGACGCGGCGCCAGATCTCCTCGCGCTGCTCCGCGTCCGGGAACGGGAACTGGACGATGAAGCGGAGGCGGCGGAGGAACGCGGGGTCGAGCGCATCCTTGAGGTTGGTGGTGAGGATCGCCAGGCCGCGGTAGGCCTCCATCCGCTGCAGCAGATAGCCGACCTCGATGTTGGCGTGGCGGTCGTGGCTGTCCTTGACCTCGGAGCGTTTGCCGAAGAGAGCGTCGGCTTCGTCGAAGAGGAGGATGGTCCCCCCTTCCTCGGCGGCGTCGAACACCCGGCGCAGGTTCTTCTCGGTCTCGCCGATGTACTTGCTCACCACCGCGGAGAGGTCGATGCGGAAGAGGTCGAGCCCGAGCTCGTTGGCGAGGACCTCGGCGGCCATGGTCTTGCCCGTGCCGCTGGGGCCGGAGAACAGGGCGCTCACTCCCAGGCCCCGGGAGGAGCGGGCGGCGAAGCCCCAGTCGCCGTACACCCGGGCGCGCCGGCGGACGTGGACCAAGATCTGGGCCAGGGTCTGGCGCTGCCGCTCGGGCAGCACCAGGTCATCCCAGGTGGCGACGGTGCGGATGCGCTGGGCGAGGGCTTCGAGGCGCGGCCGGGCGTGCCGGAGACAGGAGTCCCAGGCGGTGGCGGCGAGCTCCGCCGCATCGGCCTGCCCTTCCTCGCTCTCGGCGAGGACCTCCGCCGCGGCCGAACGGATCGCCGCCGCGCTCAGATCGAACTGCACGGTGAGGGTTTCGACGTGCCCGTTGAGCGAGGCCGCCGCGGAGCCCAGGGCGGCGCGCCAGAGCACCCCCTGCTCGGCCGCGGTGGGCTTCTCCACGTCGACGGGGAGGAGGGTCCGCCTGCCGAACCGGCGGCGCTCCCGGACGGCGACCACGAGCGCGCCGCGGAAGGCGTCCACCACGCGCGCGAGCGCCGCCTCCCGGGAGGCGTCCCCGTCGAGCTCCTGGGCGTCCAGGAAGAGGGCGGAGTGGGTCAGCGCGGCTTCGCGGCCGAGGAGACGGACGAGACCCTCCACCTCCGCCAGGGCCGTGGGCAGGGCCGCGGCCGGGATCTCCAGGAGCGACATGCCGAAAGCCCGGGCCGCGGCGGCGGCGATCTCCCGTTTTCCTTCCATCTCGACGCCGGACAGCTCGACGGCCGGCATCCGCGATCCTCCCCTCACCGCCTGCGTCCAGGTCGCGGCCAGCCGCTCGGCCACGCGGGCCTGGGAGGGGACGAGGCGCCGCGGGACCGGCAACGGCTCCACCATCCCGGCCAGACGCTCGTCGAGCACCTCCAGGCCGCGCAGGTAGTGCAGCACCCGCTCGGTGACGTAGAGGGGCAGCGAGGAGAGACCACCCCCCCCAGGTCCCAGCTCGATCAGGCGCCAGTACCGCAGGGCCCCTTCGGGGGTGAGCGCCGCCCAGGACGGCTCGTCCAGGGCCGCCAGGGCGAGGCCGAACGTCGGCCGCGCGGGAAAGCCGGCCGCTCCGAGGTCCGCGCCCGCCACCAGGAGCAGCACGTCGCGCTCGAACGGGGAGAGGCCGAAGATCCCGGCCAGCGCCTCCAGGGCCGGCGGCTGGCCAGCGATCTCGAAGCTCGATACCGGCGGCTCGCCGGCGGTATTGGCGGCATCGGCCTCGCCGGCGGCATGGCGCTCCAGCCGGCGGCGCACCCGCGCCAGCGCGACCTCCAGATGCCGGTCGTTGGCCGCGTGCCAGCTCACCTCGTCTCCGGTCATGGGCCGAAGCCTCCGGGAAGCTGCGGCAGCGGCACGCGCAGCGTGCGGCCGGGCTCGGCCGTCAGGTCCTGCGGGTGCATGGCGTCGTTGGCGTCGGCCACCCGCCACCACTGGGTGGCGGCGCCCAGGGTGCGGTAGGTGATGAGGTCGAGCCGGTCCCCCTGCCGCACCTTGACCTCCGCCAGGAGCTGTTGCGACTCCCCCTGAGGCAGGAAGCGGCGGCGCTTGTAGCTGACCTCGCGGCCGTCGGCCGTCACCATCACGGCATCGGGGACGTCGGCATAGCGGCTGTCGGCATCGAACATGGGCGGGTCCTCAGAGCAGGCTCACGTCGCCCGAGGCGACAGCGCTCAGGTTGTTGAGGCTCCCCAGGGTGGCCATGGTTTCCTTGACCGCCTGGTGGGCGAGGAACAGGCTGTAGCCCGGATGGGTGAGGGGGAAGTCGTCGTAGGTCAGCACCCGCATGCCGAGCGACACCTTGGCGCGGATGGGGTTCAGGTTGACGTCGTACGCCTCCTCGGTGATGGTCATGGAATTGATCACCACCGGCACGATCCGCTTCAGGCCCCAGACGAAGAGGGTGAGCGGCGCCTGGGGAGCGATCACCTCGATCGTCCCCAGGGCCATGAGGACGGTGTTGGCGATCACCAGGCTGGTCTTGGGGTAGATCAGCATCTCCAGCGCCGAGAGCCGGGGGTAGATCCCCAGCGACGTGGCTCTGGGATCGGCCTTCTCGAGCTGGTCGGTGGCGTCGAATTCGATCTCGACGGTGATCGTCTCCTTGGGCGCCCCCTTCAGGCGGAGCACCTCCGAACGGCTGCCGCCGTCGCTGCCGATCTGCGCTTCGAGGCTGCGCGACATCGTCTCCGGGTTGTACTGGAAGAGGATGACGCTCGCCAGCGGGTTGAACGGGTCGATGCCCACGACGGCGCCCTTGATCAGGCGAGGGGAGCCGGGGAAGGTGCTCATCGCTTCGCCCCCCGCACCGCGGCGGCGACGCCGGCGGCGATCTCCCGCCGGGTCTGCCCGGGATGGCCGGCCTGGATGCCGCCCTGCTCGCCGAGCCGCACCAGCTCGCGCCGGACGGCCTCGGCCACCACCCGGCCGCGGGCCGCCGAAAGGCCGTGGAGCACCAGCCGGTCGATGTGGATCTCGGTCTTCTTCATGGGGTACTCCCTCTTTCCGGGGAAGCCCCGCTCAGGTCGGCCGTGGGCCCCGTGTACTGGCCGAAGGTGGGACTCGCCGGGTCCGTGTCCACAGTCAGGGGGCTCTCCGCGCCGTCCACCTGCAGGCGGACGAGGTAGATGCCCGGCTCGACACCGGAGAGGGGCGCGTCGAGCGTCGCGCTGTCGTCGGTGCGAGCGGGCACGGGGAAGCTGTACGCCGGGGTGGCGGAGCCAGGGAAAGGGTTGAGCAGCAGGAAGGCCCGCTGCTCGGCACCGACCATGGGGCCGACCGACAGAGTCAGGTCGGCGGCGGCCACTCCTCCCTTGATCGTCACCCTCCCGACGTCGACCTCAGAGAGGAGCGGACGGAGGACCAGGGGGGCGACGTTCGATTCGACGCCCGCGCGGGGGACCGGCGGCGTCCCCGGCGCCCCCGCCACGAGGAAGGGCTGGAGCACCTGCACGGCCGCGACACCCGCCCGCAGGCCCGCGGGATCGACGGCCGGAGCGCTCAGGGAGAAGAGGATCTCGGTGTCGCTCACGGAATCGGGGGTCACCTCCTGGCCGGCGAGGCGCACCTGGGTGAGCGCGGCCTGGAGCCGCTGCCCCACCAGGCGCACGGCCGTCCCCAGGACGATCGGCTCCCCCGGCCCGGCAACCGCGGTCACCGCGTCGATCACCGGCTGGCGCAGGGTCTCGACGAGGAGGCGCCGCTCGCGCACCGGCGGCGCCGGCGACGGGGTGTCGTCGGCGGTCAGCAGGACCGCCGAGGCGCGGTAAGCCACGGAGAGGGCGTAGTCGGTCTTGGAGAAGATCCCCATCCAGAGCTGCGACAGCTCCTGGAGGGTGAGCCCCAGGGGGGTGATGCGGACGACGTCGATGTCGTCCGCCAGGTCCGAGCCGGCGAGGAAGCCGAACTGGGGGTCGGCGAGAGTGTCGCGGATGGCCGCGCGGGTGACGATGGGGCGGGCGTGGAGTGCGCGCAGCGTGCCGCCCAGGAGGCGGTGGGGCTCCAGATGGCCCTCGTCGCCGTAGAAGCTGAAGAGGTAGTGGAGGTCGACGGCGGCCACCGGCCGGTCCATCGTGCTGCCGTCCGCCCGGCGGGTGGGGAGGTCGGCGTTGCGCAGGTCGGGGTTGGGGGTCACCTGGTAGAGGAAGATGTTGACCCCCGTCTGCGGCAGGCCGCTGCTGGGACCGGGGCGCACGGTGGTCACCGCGGCGCCGCTGATCTCGGTGGCGATCACCGCCTGGAGCATGCGGCGCAGGGTGGCCGTCACCGTGGCGACAGCGAGGAAGTTGCTCATCGCCGCCGCCTCTCGTCGCGCCCCGTGAGGTAGTCGGAGAGCGAGAGCCGCGGGCCGGCGGGCCGGCGCGGCGCCGGCGCCTGGACGGGTGGCGGGCCGGCGTGCACGTCGATGCGGCCGATCGAGACGCGTACCACCTCCTCGGTGTCCCCGGCTGTCTCGGCCCTCCCGGCCGGCGCCGGCCCAAGGTCCGGGATCGCGCGGCGGGGACCGACGGTGGGAAGCGGCGCGGTCCGCAGGTCCGCGGGCTGGCGCATGCGGACGGCTGGCCTTGTTTCCGGCGGAGCCGGCACGGCACCGGGCTCCTCGACCCGCCTCTCCAGCCTGGGTCCGGGCTCCGGCGGCGCCGCCGGAAGCTCGCTCCGGCGCGGGGCCGGCGCGGGCACGGCGGGCGGCGTGAGCGCCGCCCGAGCCGGCGCCTCCGGCGGGGCAACGACGGATTCCCTGGCAGCTTTCCGGGCGGCCTGCACGGGCCTGGGGCGCGCTTCCGGCGGGGGAGGGGCCGGCACCGGACGGGCCGCGGTCTCCACCGTCCGCTCCACGATCGTCTCCTCCCCGGGAAGCCGGGCCTCCCGCGGCGCCACCGCCTTCACCGCCTTCACCGCCGGCTCCGGCGATGCCGGCGATGCCGGCGATACCGCCGTCTCCGTCACCTCCTCGCCCCAGCCCTCGGGCGCCGGCGGCGGCCCCGCCTCCCCGGCCTCATATCGGGAGCGCACCCGCGGCTTCACCACCGCGGCTTCCCCCTGGGCGCGAGCGGCCAGACGGCCGAGGAAGTCGTTCATCCCGCGAGCATCTCCAGATAGAGGCGGCGCCGGCGGGCCGGGAGCGCGAGGACGTCGGCCTCGCGCCAGCCGTAGCCGC
>DASWQX010001218.1:0-1745 GCA_036403495.1 Thermoanaerobaculia bacterium | reverse complement strand
CACCGTGGCCACCAACACGGCGGACGGCATCAACCTGGGCGCCGCCCCGGGGACATTCACCACGCCGCCGGTCACCGTCACCGCCAAGGCGAGCCTGCAGGTGAACCTCCAGAAGACCCTCCAGACCTCTCCCGCCAACCTCGACATGCCAGAGAGCTACCGGCTGCGGATCTCGAACCTCTCCAACAGCAACGGCTCGCTGAATCTCACCGCCGTGGGCCCGGTCGTCGACACCCTCCCGCCAGGGACAGTGTTCAACGGCGCCGCCCCGGCCGCCGACTGCCAGCCCGGCTGCGTGGGGACGACCCCGGCGACCGTCACCTGGACAAGCCCCTGCACGGTCCCCCTGCAGCCGGGTCAGAACTGCGACATCACGGTCAACGTCATCTTCCCCAGCGCCACCTTCACCAGCGGCACCAGCGTCACCAACAGCTTCACGGCGGACGGCACGCCGCTGGGCCAGCCGTCGCAGAACCTCGGCGTGGGCTCGGTCACCCACCCGGTCACCACCTTCGTGCCCAGCGCCGGCGCCGGGCTCTCGAAGAATATCAACGGCAACAGCCCCAACCCGCCGACGCTCAACCAGACCTTCAGTTACGAGTTCGTGCCGAGCAACAGCGGCAACGTGCCGCTGGACACCATGGTGGTCATCGACACCCTCCCCATCCAGCTCCAGCTCGCCAGCGTCACCACCGGCTCCTATAACAATCTGGCCGACTTCGCGGCCGGCGTCGGCGTGCGGGTGAGCTATGAGAAGAACACCGCGCCGGGCACCTTCACCCTCTGGGGGAGCTCGCCGAACACCACCACCAGCACGCTGCTGACGGCGCCCCCACCGGGCTTGGGCGCCGGCGAGTACGTCACCCGGATCAAGTGGGAGTACGGCCAGGCGGCGGTCGGCATGAGCCCGAGCTCCCGGCCGCAGATCACCGGCAAGATCGTCAACCCGGACAACGCCGGCAACCCCGTGGCCTTCGGCGCCAGCATCCAGAACTGCGTCGACCTCACCGCCGTCTACACGGCCGGCCCCACGAACGTCAGCGGCCACTCCTGCAATACGTTCACGCTGAGCGGTCCGTTCGTGCAACTCAGCCCGGCGAAGACCAATCTCTCCGGCGGCGGACCTTTCAACCCCGGCCAGACGGTCTCCTGGCGCCTGGTGGTGAAGAGCGATTCGCGGTCGAGCGATCCGGTCCCGATTCAGTACCTGATCGCCACCGACCTGCTGCCGGTCGACCTGATCTTCTCTTCCTGGACGTTCGACGACCAGGGGAGCGGATTGCCGGCGCCCCAGACGTTCGAGCAGATCCCGAACTTCGCCGGCACCGGCCGTACCCTGCTGCGCTGGCGCTGGAACGCCGGCAGCGGCAGCCTCGGCGTCAACCAGCAGGTGTTCATCAACCTCAACACCACCATCCGCGTCGGCGCCACCTTCGGCTCGCTGTCCAACGACTTCACGCTCGACAGCGACGCGCCCGGCCTCGGCCTCCGCTGCTCCGGCGCCTCCCAGGCCGACAGCCTCGACCTCGACAGCGACGGCGACACGGCGGAGACGATCTGCCGGGCGACCGGCTCGGCGACCATCGCCCCGATCGCCCAGCTCGTCTCCAGCAAGACCATCCAGGGGACCTGCGACGGCGGCTCCGTCTCGACCTCGGCGGGCACGCTGACCGGCGGCGCCCTCAAGTACCGGCTGCGGGTGCAGAACCCGGGCTCGGTGCCGATGCAGAACTTCGTGCTGATCG
>DASWQX010001217.1:0-3116 GCA_036403495.1 Thermoanaerobaculia bacterium | reverse complement strand
TGCAGATGGGCGCCGGAGAAGAGGAGCAGGCCGCCCGGCGGCAAGACCACGCGGAGCTCGGGCTCCAGATCCAGCGGCTCCGCCGGCTTCGGCTGCTTGCGGGTGTCGGCCTTGACCTCCTTCGAGGCGTTGGCCCGGCCGGTCTTGTTCCACTCGTAGTGGTTGTACTCGTTCGAGGAGTTCGGGACCGGCTCGTCCCAGTACCTCGGATGGAACGCGAACGAGCTCTCCGACTCGAACGGGAACACCGGCAGCCACCAGTTGAGCTGGCTGGGGGGCGAGGAGTACCAGATGTCGCGGTGCGGATGGAGCACATAGGCGACTCCGGCCGTCAGATACCCGCCGCTGGTCGAGACCCGCATGCGGGGCACGTCGAAGTAGGTCTTGTCCATCTCCATCCCGAGATCCCGGAGCAGCTCCAGAAGCAGCCCCTTGGTCTTCGGATGATGGATGAACCGGGGCTTCAGCGGCCCGACGATCTCGACGAACTGCTCGACCGGCAGCCGGTCCTGGGCATGCTGCGGCTCCAGAGGCGCGAACGCCTCCTCGATCAGCTCGCGCGCGAGCTCGGTGAGGGCTTTGGTGCTGGGGCGGGGCGAATAGACGAAGACATCCCCAGCATAGAGGCGGCGGCGCCGCTCGTCATCGCCGAGGTGGGTATCGAAGTAGAGGGTGCTCATGTTTCCGAGTATATGGAGGGGGCGGGAGGGGGGTCAATCAGAGCTTGGATCGCGACGCCCAGCGTTGATGGAGAACCCAACGAACGTCACCGCAGCGGAGACGCCCCGCCGTTGTAGGACTTCGAAGCGTCGGCGCACACCGTCTGGGACGTCTCTACGCAACGTCGAAGAGGCGGCCCAAAAATAAGGTTACGGAGGTGTTGGGAAGATCCTCGCAAAGGCCTCCCCCATCATCATCATCTCTCGATCACCGCGCCATCGTGCCTGGTGCCCCGCAAGTATATGGAGGGGACAGGAGGGGGATCAATCAGAGGTCCGGTCCACTCGCTAGCTCCACGATGCGAGCAAATTCCGCGTTCAAATCCTTCCCGCGGTGGAAGCCTCGCGCGGCGATGAGTTCCAAGGTCTCGCGCGCCTCCTGAAAATCCTCCGGCCTCATTCGCCTCCAGAGGAACTGGCAATCCTGAAGATCCTTGGGACGGCCGGCCAAGACCTTGAGCGCAAAGAGATGTCCGGACCTCACGACAGGCACGGCAACCCCTTGCATGACGATCATCAGCTCAGCCGCCGACACGATCTCAGGTTCCACTCCCGAGGAGGCGAACAAGAGGTCCACAATCAAGCCCCCTTCTTCCTCCTGGTCCTCGCCTTTCTCCGGAACCAGGAGCCGGACCGTCGCCAAGCGGTTGACATCCTTCTGTTCCATGACAGCTCCGGACGGGTTCTCACGATAGCCTCGTCCGCGCAGTCCCCGGACGATTTCCTCGGCTTCCCGGTCCCCAGCAACGGCGATGGCGACGTCAAGATCTCTCGTCGACCTGGGCTCTGCCCGAGCGGCAACGGCCAGTCCACCGACCGCGGCCCACTGAAGGCCAAGATCCGTGAGATCCGACTCGAGCCGGACCAGTGCTCTGGCCAGTCGAATCAATGAGACTTGGATTGGCCGCCAACGTCGGCCATGAAAGGTGTGCGGCTGTAATTGGGATCCTTGCGCAACCAGGCCAGCAGCCTCCGCTCGATCAGATCCATGCTTTCCTGCGGAAACCAGCGGAGGAGGTTCTGCCTCATCATCTCTTCAGCGGCCTCGTAGAGGTCGAACATCAGCCGTACCCGAGCGAGGACCGCAGCGTCGCGAATCGGCTCCATATCCCTCATTCTACTATGGTCCCCCAGACCTGCGCTGGACCGCCCTCCCTGACCACCGCCAAATTCGTGCGCTCCACCGCCGCGGCATGCGACTTGACCGCCGGAACTGTTCTCCGACCGATCCGGCGGTGATGTCCACCGCCGAAGTCTACGTGAGCACCGCCGGATGCGTGGTCTTCACCGCCGCGACGATGGAGAGGGGCGCCGAATTCGTGCTTCGGCCGATCCGGCGGTGATCTTCACCGTCGCGGCGGTGGTGAGCACCGCCGGATCTGTGCTCTCCACCGTCGCGGCGGTGGAGACGCAGGCCGGAAGCGCAGCCTGGGAGGTGTGATCCGCCGGAGTGCAGGCGGACTCCCTGATGCTAGACTGCCTCGCCGTGAACCGTACCGTCCATCTGGCCCTCGCGGCGGTCACGGCGTTCTTCCTGCTGTTTCCGCTGACGCTCGGCAAGCCCGGTCTGCCGACCCACCTGAAGGCGGACGAGGGGGCCTATTACCTGGCGGCGCAGAGCCTCGCCCACGACCACAACCTGCGGGTGGAACCCCAGGACGTCGACCGCGCGTTCCGGGAGTTCCCGTTCGGCCCGGTCAACAACATGATCGTGATGTCCAGCGACGGCTGGCAGACGGTCTACTTCGGCAAGCCCTACCTCTACTCGCTGGCCGGGGCCCCCTTCGCCGGGCTGTTCGGCGCCAACGGCATGCTGTTCTTCAACATGCTGCTGCTGATGGCCATGGTCTGGATGGGCTATCTGTACCTGCGCCGGTACAACGCGCCGGGGTTGGCGGCGCTCTTCTCGGCCTCGTTCTTCCTGCTCAGCGTCGGGTTCTCCTACGTCTTCTGGATCCAGCCCGAGGTCTTCAACATGTTCTCGGTGGCGGCGTGCCTCTTCTTCGGCCTGCCGCGGATCGACGAGACCGGACTGCCGGACCGTCGCCGGGAGTGGCTCTTCGCCCTGGTCTCGGGGGCGGTGCTGGCGCTCGCCGTCTACGACAAGCCGATGTTCGCCGCCGTGGGGCTGGCGCCGCTCTGGGCCTACGGGCGGGACCGCCGATGGCGGACGCTCGGCGTCTGGATGGCGGGGGCCGCCGTCAGCATGGGGATCATCGCGGGGATCGCGATCCGCTTGACCGGCCATCCGTCGTCCTATTTCGGCGTGCACCGGCAGGGGGTGACGCTCTGCGAGCCGGGCAAGGTGCCGATCTCCCCCGAGATCGTGGCGGCTCGCACCGGCGGCGGCGGGCAGGGACGGGCGCAGGGCGGCCGGAACGGTGGCGGCGGGACCGG
>DASWQX010001216.1:0-3235 GCA_036403495.1 Thermoanaerobaculia bacterium | reverse complement strand
ATGCGCTGGGCGAGGATGTCGTAGGCCTTGTTGACGTCCACCGTGGAAGAGAAATCGAGCTCCCGCGGATCGGACCAGGTCCCGTCCGTGCTGAGCCGGTAGAGCATCTTGTCGGCCTGCGCCCAGGAGATCAGGGCATCTTCGCCCGCTTCCGAGACGAACACCACGACGTTGCCGGGGCCGACGCGCGGGATGGGACGGTGGGAGGCGACGCGGACCTGGATCAGGTACGCGGCCGCGGCCGCCTGCACCGAGGGCGCCGCCAGGGAGAGCGAGGCGCCGGCGGCGACGCCGCGGCTGCCGGGATCGTCGACCTGCACGATCTGCGACAGCGAGTCCTCGCTGAGGTTGCGCAGGCCGCGCGCCGAGAGCTTGGCGCCGATCTCGATGATGTGGGAGCGGGCCTTCTCCGCGAGATCGGGGAGGCCGCTCGCGCCGCCGCCCAGGATCGTGGTGCTGACCTGGTCGGCCAGCGTCGAGGCCAGCTCCGGGTGGAAGGCGACGCCGATCTCGATGATGTGGGAGCGCGCCTTCGCCGCCAGGTCCGGCAGGTTCCCCGGATAGAGGGGAGCGCCGATCTCGATGATGTGGGAGCGCGCCTCCTCCGACAGCCGGCTCAGCTCCTCGGGCAGGACGTCGATCTCCACCGTCGCCATCTGGCCGGTCGACTGCGAGGCGAAGGCCACCACGACCGTCCGCTGATCCCGCCCCGACTGGATGGTGGGAGCGCGCAGCAGCGTCGGCTGGATGTCGGTGGCGGTACCGGCGGGGAGGAAGTCGCTGAGGTTGTAGACCGGGTTGTTGCCGGTGAAGACGCCGTCGACGAAGATGACCGGCGTGTAGAAGGTGTCGATCGAGCCCGCGGCCGAGCCCTCCTCCTGCCAGAGCAGGTGGAGGGAGGTGCGGTGCTTGGTGACCGGCGTGCCGGGCGCGCCGGTGGCGTCGACCGTGAGGTCCTGGAAGACCTCGCGGGTGATCGCGAACTGGGGCGAGGTCTTGGGCGCGAACGGATTGCCGACCACCGTGATCGGCGCCGACCAGGCGGTGCCGTCGAAGCCGGCGAGCTTGAGGACCGGGTGGAGCCCCTCGTAGCTCTCCCAGAGCACGAAGACGGTCTGCGAATCGTTCTCATAGAGCAGCGAGGCCGAGGTTTCCGCCGCGAAGTCGACGGTGTCGGGGATCAGCACCCGCTGGAGCGGGGAGCCGGACCGCGTGACGTCGACCGCCAGCACGGGCGTCGTCGGCGCCGCCGCATGGCCGCCCGGGAAGAGGTCGCCGTAGTTTCCGGACCGCACCTGATAGACCTCACCGCTGGCGCCGAGGGCGGAATCGTGACTCGTCGCGGAACCTGGCGCCGCCGAGGCGAGCCCGCAGGAGATCATCCCGAGAACGAGGAACCAGTATCGTTTGCTCATCGTCATGCCTCAAGCGTGCAGATTGACCAGCTTGCGGATGTCCACCGCGAGCAGGAATTCGGGGAGATAGCCGGCGTCCGGGAAGAAGTCCCGGTGCAGGCGGCCGAAGTAGCCGCGCGCGCCGTCGACGTCGTCGCTCAGGTTGGCGACCTCGCCCAGCAGGTAGAGCGCGTTCTTGACCGAGGCGGCGTCGTCCATCGCCTCCGCCAGGGCCAGCGCGGCCGTGCCGTGGCGGAGGGAGAGGCGGTAGCGCCCGGTCTCGAGGTGGGCGAAGCAAAGGTCGAGGCGGACCGAGATCTCGTGGCGCTGGGCGCCGCAACGGCGCAGGATGCGCAGGCTCTCGTAGAGCAGGCGGCACCCCTCGCGGAGCTCGCCCTGCAGCACCCGGATGTAGCCTAGGTTGTCGAGGATCTGGCCGCGCGCGGCGGTCGGCTCCGGCGGCGCCTGCTCGAGCGCCAGCTCGTACTCGCGGCGGGCTTCGGTGATGAAGCTCTCGGCGAGCAGCGTGTTGCCGATCAGGTTGTGGCTGGAGGCGAGCCACTCGCGGCGCCCCAGCACCGCGGCGCGGTCGAGCGCGATGCGGGCGTAGAAGAGCGACTTCTTGAAGTTCTTGGTCAGCTCGTAGTGGCGCGAGATGTTGTAGGCCGCGAGCTGGCAGATGAAGGGGTCGAGGTTGCGCACCAGGATCTCGCGCAGGTAGGGGACCTCGCCGTCGCCGCGCCCCATCTCGATCACCACCGCGGCGCGGTTGCAGATCCCGAGGTCGACCTGCGGCTGCTCGCCGTGCTCGCGGGCCCAGGCGAGGGCCTGGTCGAAGCACGCCTGCGCCTCCTCCAACTGGCCGGCGCGAACCGCCTTCTCGCCCCGACTCCTCAGCTCTTCGAAGGTGACCGCGCTCATCATTCGTCAGCCTCCCATGGCGACTTCGGGCCGGCGTCGTGGCGGCCCTCCTTGCTGCGTTTGAAAGCGATGAACTCCTCGACCTCGCGCTGCACGTCCTCGGAGAGGGCGTTGAAGCTCTGGACGAGCTGGACGTCGCGCGGCGTGATCGACTCCTTGGCGACGCCCTCGAAGAACTCGCCGATGCTGACCTTGAACTCGGCGAGGATGCGGAACAGGGTGTCCAGGCTGACGCGGTACTCCCCCTTCTCCATGCGGGAGAGGTCCGACTGCTGAATGCCGAGCCTGGACGACAGCTCGACCTGCGTCAGCTTGTGCTCTTTGCGGAGCTCGCGGATCTTGCGCCCCACGAGCTGGACTTGACGGATCTTCTCGGCGGCCATGATGACATGTCTAATTGTGCTGTCTATGTCAGAATGGCATAGCAGGGTGGTCTGAGAAGGATAGTATCCCCGCCCCGGTGGGCTGTCAATGGAGCGCCCCCCGCTCGATCCCGGAGACGCCTTGCGCCATCACCTCTTCCTTCTCAAAGAGCTCGTCAAGCGGGACTTCCAGGGGCGCTACGCCGGTTCGGCGCTCGGGCTCGTCTGGTCGTTCCTGCAGCCGCTCTGGATGCTGCTCCTCTTCACCTTCGTCTTCTCGACCGTGATGAAGATCCCGCTCGTGGGCGCGCGCACCAGCCATTTCTCCATCTTCCTCTTTTGCGGGCTGCTCCCCTGGATGGCGGTGCAGGAGGGAGTGATGCGGTCGGCCACGGCGATCACCGACAACTCCAGCCTGGTCAAGAAGCTGCGGTTCCCGTCCGAGATCCTGGTGCTGGCGGTGGTGCTGGCGGCCCTGCTGCACGAGGCGATCGCGACCCTGATCTTCCTCGGCGTGCTGGCCGTCCTCGGGGAGGTCCATCTCGGCGGCCTGCCGCT
>DASWQX010001215.1:0-15859 GCA_036403495.1 Thermoanaerobaculia bacterium | reverse complement strand
GACACGCTCACGGTTTCCGAGTACTTCGAGCTCGGCCGCTATGGCCAGATCGTGCTCGCCCAGGGCGGACGTCCGTTCCAGTTCAGCGAGCACAACCCGCCCAGCGTTGCGGGCTTGGCGGCGTGGGAGGACGGCGTCGCGCGCCGCGAGGTGATCCTCGACGACGACAACAACGCGCAGGAGTGGTACCTGACCTCGTCCACGCCGCCTGGGCCGCCCGACGGCAGCCAGTTCGTCTTCTATCCGCAGGCCAACGGCGGCTTCTCGGTCGGCACCCAGGGTGTCGATTTCTTCCGCGGCGGCGACGTGGTGAACGGCCTCACGGGCGTCCTTCATTGGTCGTTTCCGGGCTTCGGCAACGCGACCTGGCGCATCCGCCCTGCCGCCGCGCACCCGGTGACGTTCACCGTCGCCAATCCGCGGCCGGTGACGCCGCCCGCGGTCGGAGGTGCCATCAAGGCCGTGGGGATGAACCTCCTCAACTACTTCACGACGATCGACACCACGTCGAGCAACACGACGGGTCCGTGCGGTCCCTCGGGCGGGCAGGACTGCCGCGGCGCCGACAGCGTCGCCGAGCTCAACCGCCAGCGCGAGCGCGCCTCGGTGGTGATCTGCACGCTCAACGCCGACGTCTACGCCTTCATGGAGCTGGAGAACACCACGCCGAGCGACACCATCAACGACATCCTCGGCGCGGTCAACGCCCGCTGCGGCGGCGCGCATCCCTACGCCTTCGTGAACACCGGCGGCACCCTGGGCACCGACGCCATCCGGGTGCAGCAGATCTACCGCACCGGGATCGTCTCGCCGGTCGGTTCGCCGCTGGTCGACCTCGACCCGATCCACAACCGGCCCCCCACCGCCCAGATCTATGACGTGGTCGACGCCACGAACCCGGCGTTCGGCAAGCGCTTTACGGCGATCGCCAACCACTTCAAGTCGAAGGGGAGCTGCCCCACATCCGGCCCGGACACGGACCAGAACGACGGCCAGAGCTGTTGGAACGCGACGCGTACGCAGCAGGCGACGCGGCTTTTGACCTGGATCAACGGGACGGTGATTCCTGCCGCGGGAGATCCCGACGTCCTCCTCCTCGGCGATTTCAACTCCTACGCGCACGAGGACCCGGTGACGACCCTGGAGGGCGGCGGCTACACCGACCTCGAGACCTCGTTCGACCCGAACACCTACTCCTACCTGTTCAGCGCCGAGCTCGGCCACCTCGACTACGGCTTCGCCAGCACCAGCCTGCTGCCGCAGATCACCGGCGCCGCTCCCTGGCACATCAACGCCGACGAGGTCGACCTGTTCGACTACAACGACGAGATCAGGGACGTCGGCGAGGCCACCTTCGAGGAGAAGCCGGATGGCTCGGCCCTGGTGCCGCCGCGGGTCGTCTTCCAGCCCGCCACCCCCTACCGGGCCTCGGACCACGACCCGGTGCTCGTCGGGCTGTTCCCGGTGGCCGACCTCGCGATCACCAAGACGGACGGCGTGACCACGGCCAGTCCCGGCGGCTCGGTGACGTATACGATCACGGCGTCCAACGCCGGCCCGAACAATGAGACCGGCGCGACGGTGGCGGACACCTTCCCGGCCGCGCTGACCTGCACCTGGACCTGCGTGGGCGCCGGCGGCGGCACTTGCACGGCCTCCGGCTCGGGCAACCTCAACGACACCGTCAGCCTGCCGGCGGGCGGCAGCGTCACCTATACGGCGAGCTGCACGATCTCGGCCTCGGCCACCGGCTCGATCTCCAACACGGCGACCGTCACCAACGGTACGACCTCGGACTCCAACGCGGCCAACAACAGCGCCACCGACACCGACACGCTGACGCCGCAGGCCGACCTCTCCATCACCAAGACGGATGGGGTGACCACGGCGACCGCGGGCGGCTCGGTGACCTACACCATCACGGCCTCCAACGCCGGTCCGAGCAACGCGCCGGGCGCCACGGTGGCGGACACCTTCCCGGCGTCGCTGACCTGCACCTGGACCTGCGCCGGAGCCGGCGGCGGCACCTGCACGGCGTCGGGCTCGGGCAACATCAACAACACGGTGAACCTGCCTTCCGGCGGCAGCGTGACCTACACGGCGAGCTGCACGGTCTCGGCCGCGGCCACCGGCACGCTCGCGAACACGGCGACCGTGACGGCTCCGGCCGGCGTGACCGACCCGACTCCGGGGAACAACTCGGCGACCGACAGCGACACGCTCGCGGCGAGCGCCGACCTCTCGATCACCAAGACCGACGGCGTCACCACGGCGGCGGCGGGCGGCTCGGTGACCTACACCATCACGGCCTCCAACGCCGGCCCGAGCAACGCGCCAGGCGCGACGGTGGCGGACATCTTCCCGGCTTCGCTCACCTGCACCTGGACTTGCGTGGGAGCCGGCGGCGGCACCTGCACGGCCTCCGGCTCGGGCAACATCAACGGCACGGTCAACCTGCCCTCCGGCGGCAGCGTGACGTATACCGCGAGCTGCGCGATCTCGGTCCTGGCCACCGGCACGCTGTCGAACACGGCGACGGTGACGGCGCCTGCCGGGGTCACCGATCCGGCGCCTGCGAACAACTCCGCGACCGACACCGATACCCTGGGAACGAGCGCCGACCTCTCGATCACCAAGGTGGACACCCCCGACCCGGTGACGCCGGGCGGCAATATCACCTACACCATCACCGTCACCAACGCCGGGCCGAGCAACGCCGCCAACGTCAGCCTCTCCGACACGGTGCCGGCCGGGACCTCGGCCGTCTCTCTCGTCGCGCCGGGCGGCTGGTCGTGTCCCCCGGTGCCGACGGGTCTGGTTGCCGGCTCCGTCATCACCTGCACGGCTCCGTCTCTCGGCGTGAGCAGCTCGGTCTTCACCCTGACGGTGGCGACGTTCCCCTCGCTCACCACCGGCACCGTCATCACCAACACGGCGAGCGTCACCTCGTCGACGCCCGATCCCAATCCGGGCAACGAGAGCGCCACCGCGACCACGACCGTGACCTCCAACCCGGGAGCGGTCTCGCTCGTCAAGACCGCCTTCCCGTTCCCGTCCGTCGTCGCCGGCAATGGCCTCCTCTATGACATCAAGGCCACCAACTCCAGCGGTGGCAACCTGGGGGCCGTGACGGTCACGGACGTGCTGCCGTCGGGCACCACCTTCAGCTCGCTGAATGGAGTGCCGGCCGGCTGGAGCTGCGTCACGCCTCCCGTGGGGACGACCGGCACGGTCACCTGCTCGGCCGCTACCTTCGCTCCGGGCCTCGCGGAAATCGGTTTCTTCGTGATCGTCAGCCCCTCGGTTCCGGCCGGTACGGTGCTGAGCAACACGGCGCACCTGGTCACCACCGACGGCGGCACCCCCATCGTCCGGGACTCCACGACGACGACGACCGTGACCACGCCGGGAGTGATCGTCTACGGCACCAAGACCGCCTCCGCAGGGCCCCATCCGCCGGGAAGCGCCCTGACCTACACCATCGTGCTGCACAACAACGGCAGCGTCGCCCAGGGTGACAACCCCGGCAACGAGCTGACGGACGTGCTGCCGTCCGGCCTCACCCTGGTGAGCGCCACCGCGAGCTCCGGCACGCCGGTGGCCACGGTGGCCACCCGCACCGTCACCTGGAACGGCTCGATCCCGGCCGGCGGTTCGGTGACGATCACCATCAACGCCACGATCGACGCCAACGTCGCCCCCGGCACCACTCTCAACAACCAGGCGACCTTCGCCTTCGACTCGGACGGTAACGGCACCAACGAATCCTCCGGCATGACGGACGATCCGACGGTGGCCGGCACCGCCAATCCGACACCGGTCGTCGTCGCGGGAGGGGAGCCCATCCCGGTTCCGACCCTCGACGGGATCGGCCTGCTGCTCCTGGCCCTGCTGCTGGCGATGGGCGGCGCGGTGGTGCTCCGGCGCCGGCGGGCGTAGGGGTTCGACGGTTCAGGAGGGTGAGGTTGCCGGAGCACGATCCGCTCCGGAGCCTCACCCTTTTTTCCACTCTCCCATGCCCTACCGGCTATAATCCTTATAGCAGCGCCACCGCAGGCCCTGGTCCGAAGGTTCGAAAAGGTCAAACCCGCAGGAGATTTCCTTATGATTCGTCCCCTCGTCCGCACCTCGCTCCTCGCCGCCCTCTGCGCGGCGGGCGCCGCTCATGCCGGCACCGTCTACGTCCCCTCGCCCGGCCTCGGGTCGATCGGTGGCTCGGCCTACGGGGTGCAGATCTCGATCAGCAATACCGCCGCCGTGTCGGGGGATGTGAAGCAGGCCCTGCTCCCCACCAATACCGACGGCACCCAGCGGCCGGCGCCGGCCACCACCGTCACCGTCGCGGGCGGGCGCACCGCCGTGGTCACGGCGGGGAGCGCCTTCAGCGGTCTGATCGAGCTCGCCGGCGGCGACGGCGTGCGCTATTCGGCGCGCCTGATCGGCAGCGGCCCCGGGAGGCTCGGCGTCTACCTGCCGGTGATCACCTCGGACAACGTGATCCACGGCGGCCAGACCGCCGCCGTCCAGGGGCTCACCTCGGGCGGCGGCCGCACCGCCGGACTGACCATGGTCAACCTCGCCACGGCGGCCAACCAGTGCACCGGCAACCTCTACGCCGCCGACGGCTCGCTGGTGGCGGGGCCGGCGACGTTCAACCTCAAGCCGCTCTCGACGATGACGCTCGCCGACCTCTTCGCCGGCGGCGCCGCCTCCGAGGTGCGGTTGACGATGAGCTGCACCCAGAGCTTCTTCACCTACGTGCTGCTCTCGGACGCCGCGACCGGCGAGGTCACCTACCTGGGGCCGTCTGGCAACGGCGCCTCCGGCATCGGCGGCACGCCGTCGGCCTGCCCGGCCGGCGCCATCTGCTTCGACGCCAAGGGAATCGTCCACCAGCCGACTCCCACCCACCGGGTGCAGCGCGTGCAGTTCCCGGCCCCGGCCGGCGTCGCCACCCGCCTGCGCCTGACGCTCGACGTCACGGTCGGCCCCTGGTGGGCTCCGGACCCGGCCGGCAAGACCCTGATCTACTGGTTCGTGATCAACCGCAACTTCGACATGGCCGGCCTGCTCTACTTCCGCGGTCCCGATCCGGCCCACCCGGCGCTGGAGCAGAGCCAGGCGATCGCGCGCCACGGCATCGAGCTGACCCACCCGCAGAAGCTCAAGATCGTGCAGCCGTTCACCGCCATCATCGGCCACACCTACCACTGCGACAACGACTACGACATGGGCCGCGGCGTCTACACGGTCACCATCACCGACACCTCCACCGGCCAGGTCGTCCAGCTCGTGGGCGCCCCGAACGTCCACTCCTGGACCCTGAAGGCGTCCGACCTGCTGATCACCGACATGGGTTTCACCGGTGACAACGTCGACGAGGTGCCCACGGACGGGTGGACGTATTCAAACCTCCATATGGAGGTCTACAAGCAGTAGAGGGCAGATCCCTCGCTTCGATCGGCGCGTCTGCGGCCTGCGACCTCATCCCCTATTCCCTTCTCCTGAAGGAGAAGGGGGACGACTGCGTCGCCGCCCCCGTCAGGCCCTCCCACTCCTTTAGGAGAGGGACCGAGGGTGAGGTCGCAGGCCACGAACGTGGCCTTCTGTCTCCCTCTCCTCCCCGGAAGGGCGGGTGGAGGGCCGGGAGAAGGAGGGCCGGGGTGATGAGGGCTCTAATTCACCCACGGCCCCTTGCGCACGCTCGTCCCCTTGTCCCCCTGGATGACCTTGAAGCCGCGCTTGCGGCGGTTGCGGTCGAGCTTCTTCTGGATCCACCACTTCTCGAGGCGGAGGCGCGTCTCGCGGAGCGTCCGCTTGCCGCCGCGCAGCGAGCCGCTGGAGCGGACGTAGAGGTAGGAGAGGCCGACGCCGGCGCAAAGGCCGCAGAAGCCGGGGAGGTCGCGCGAGAAGAGGAAGGCCATGAAGGCGAAGAGGATCTCCACCGCGATCATCCAGCGGGCCGGCACCGGCAGGACGAAGAAGAGGTAGATCGTGGCGTCGCGGTGGGCGGTGGCGTAGGCGGCGATGAAGATCGCCGACAGGATCCACTGCCCCTGCATGATGGCGAACGGGCTGAGGACGTCGAGCGTCCCGGTCAGCGTCAGCGCCGCGTGGACGCCCACCGCCACCAGCGCCGCGCCGATCGAGCTGAACAGGATCAGCCGCCAGAAGTGCTTGCGGTAGAGCCCGAAATAGACGTCCTTGCCGAAGATGTAGAGGAACAGGAGGTCGATCAGGAACCAGAATCCCGAAGGCGCGCCGATGAACGGGTAGGTGGCGAGCTGCCACACCCACCCGGCCCGCCAGGCGAGCGGCGTGAGTTGGAGCACGGCCGGCACGATCGCCGTCGACTGGAAGAACCGCAGCGAGAAGGTGACGAACAGGACGCCGAGGATGATCAGCACGTCCCGGGGCGCCGGCCCGCCGAGGCCGAAGCTGCCCATGCTCATCCGCGCGGGAGGTGGATTGCGGGTCACCACGGGGAAGCTCCTCTCACGGGAGAGATCTTACTCCAGCGGGGCTGGATGCAACTCCTTCCTGGAGATCGCGCCGTCGCGGTCGCGATCGATCAGGGCGAGGACCTGAGCGGCGACGGCGACCCCGGGCGTGAGGTTGATCTGCAGCCGGACGTCGCCGGCCTCGATCGCCACCAGCGTCGACTGCAAGTATTCGTCGAGCCGATGCGCGGAAAGCGGACCAGCGCGCACGTTGGGCGCTGTCCTTGAAATCGAAGACGGCCTTGCTCCGCTGAGCGTCGTCGAGCGTGGCGAGGAATCTCGCCGCCGCGGCGGCTGGGGGCCCCTCCCCCACGGTGGGGGCCCCGTCTCCCTCGCTGGGGGTCCCTCCCCCACGATGGGGGACCCCACTCCCTCGGTGGGGGCCCCTCCCCCACGATGGGGGACCCCTCTCCCACGGTGGGGATCCCTC
This sequence comes from Thermoanaerobaculia bacterium, assembly GCA_036403495.1. Classification (GTDB taxonomy): domain Bacteria; phylum Acidobacteriota; class Thermoanaerobaculia; order Multivoradales; family UBA5704; genus DATARR01. The sequence continues at coordinate 8,929 of DASWQX010001215.1, read as the reverse complement.
TACCACGCTGGGAGACCCCTCTCCCACGCTGGGAGACCCCTCTCCCTCGGTGGGGGACCCCTCTCCCTCGCTGGGAGACCCCTCTCCCTCGGTGGGAGACCCCCTCTCCCTCGGTGGGAGACCCCTCTCCCTCGGTGGGAGACCCCTCTCCCACGGTGGGAGACCCCTCTCCCACGGTGGGGGACCCCTCTCCCTCGCTGGGAGACCCCTCTCCCACGGTGGGGAACCCCTCCCCACGCTGGGGGACCCCTCCCCCACGCTGGACGACCCCTCTCCCACTGTGGGGAACCCCTCTACACCGGCAAGAACGCGTACCGCAGCACGAACAGCACCGCCAGCGCGTACATCAGCCAGTGCACCTCGCCGCCGCGGCGGGCGGCCAGCTTGGTCAGGGCATAGACGATGATCCCCGCCGCCAGGCCGTGCGAGATGTTGAAGGTGAGCGGCATCAGGAGGGCGGTGAAGAAGGCGGGGGCGGATTCGGTGAAGTCGCTCCAGTCGATCTCCTTGACCGCGCGCACCATCAGCGTGCCGACCAGGATCAAGGCCGGCGCCGTGATCGGGGTGAGGCCGGCGGCGTCGGCGTGGCTGATCAGGCCCACCAGCGGGGTGAAGAAGAGCGAGAGGAGCAGGAGCGTGCCGGTGACCAGGCTGGCGAGCCCGGTCCGCGCTCCCACCGCGATCCCGGAGCCGCTCTCGATGTAGGTGGTCACCGGCGAGGTGCCGAGGAGCGCGCCCCCCACCATCCCCACGGCGTCGACGCCCATCGCGCGGCCGAGCCGCGGCAGCTCGCCGTCGCGCAGCAGGCCCGCCTGGTGGGCGAGCCCCATCAACGTGCCCAGCGTGTCGAAGAGGGCGAAGAAGAGGATCACCAACATCAGCGGCAGGTACTCCACCCGCAGGGCGCCGAGGAGGTCGATCTGGAGGCCGGGGAGCGCGAAGGCGGGGGCCGAGACGAGCGCGGCCGACAGGGCCACCTGGCCCGTGATCAGAGCGGCGGCGAGGGTGGCGGCGAGACCCCAGAAGATCGCCGTGGTGACGCCGGCGGCCATCAGCAGCAGCGACACCGCGAGGCCGAACAGGGTCAGCAGCGCGGCCGGCGAATGGAGGTCGCCGAGCGCCACCAGGGTGTGGGTGTCCGCCCGGATCAGGCCGCCGTGCTGGAAGCCGATGAAGGCGATGAACAGGCCGATGCCCACCGCGCCGGCCAGCTTGAGGACGTCCGGCACCGCCCGCACCAGCACCCGCCGGGCGCCGGTCACCGTCAGCAGCACGAAGACGAGGCCGGCCCAGAAGACCAGCCCGAGCGCCACCGGCCACTTCACCCCCGAGCCGAGGCAGATGCCGTAGGCGAAGAAGGCGTTCATCCCCATGCCGGGCGCCAGCGCGATCGGGTAATTCGCCACGAAGGCCATCAGCAGCGTGGCGAAGGCGGCGCTGAGGGCGGTGGCCACGATCGCCCCCTGGAGCGGCATGCCCGCGGCGACAAGGAAGACCGGGTTCACGGCCAGGATGTAGGCCATGGTGAGGAACGTGGTGACGCCGCCGAGGACCTCCTTCCCCGGCGTCGATCCGGCGGCGCGGACCTGGAAGAGGCGCTCGATCACCGGGCGGGAGGGCGCGCGGGTAGGGGGGCCGGCGGCGAGGGGTTCGAGACGGCGACCGGAACGGAGGCCGGAGGCATCGCCTGCGGCGGCGGCATGGGGGGAGCCGGCGTCGAGGGGAGCGGTGCCGAGGGCGGCGCCGCGCCGGGCTCGGGGAGCTCGACGATCATGTCGCCCGGCCGCACCAGACCCAGGTCCTCGCGGGCGAGCCGCTCGAGCATGCCGGGGTCGTGGCGCAGGCGGTCGATGCGCACCTTGAGCCGCTCGCTGGAGGCGCGGGTGGCGGCGATCTTCGCCGTCAGCGTCCGCTCGGTGGCGCGCGCGGCCTGGAGGTCGCGGTTGCTCTTCAGCGCGGCGATCGCCAGCAGCGCGAAGACGAGCAGCACGGTCGCGCCCAGCACGGGACGGAAGGAATCGCTCCGGGCGGGCGCTTCGGGCGGCGTCACGGCTTCCAACGGGGGAAGGCCTTGGCTCCGGGGTAGGAGGCCACGCCTTCCAGCTCCTCTTCGATGCGCAGGAGACGGTTGTACTTGGCGACACGGTCGCTACGGCAGGGGGCCCCGGTCTTGATCTGCCCTGCCCGGGTGGCGACCGCGAGGTCGGCGATGATGGTGTCCTCGGTCTCCCCCGAGCGGTGGCTGAGCACGTTGGCGTAGGCGTGGGTCTTGGCCATCTCCACCGCCTCCAGCGTCTCGGTCAGGGTACCGATCTGGTTGACTTTGACCAGCAGCGCGTTGGCGAGCCCCTGGGCGATCCCCTGGGCGAGGATCGCCGGGTTGGTGACGAAGAGGTCGTCGCCGACGATCTGCACCCGGCCGCCCAACTCGGCGGTCATCTGTTTCCAGCCGTCCCAGTCGTTCTCGGCCAGGCCGTCCTCGATCGAGACCAGCGGATAGGCGTCGAGCCATTCGCGGTAGAGGGCGATCAGGTCGGCGCTCGAGAGGCCGGTGCGCCCCTCGCCGGCGAGGGCGTAAGTGACGCCCGTCAGGCCCCCCTTCGCCTTGCCCTTCTTCCTGTCCCCCTTCTCGGCCTTCTCCGAAGCGGCCTCGACCAGCTCGCTGGCGGCGACGTCGAGGGCCAGGGCGATCTCCTTGCCCGGCTTGTAGCCGGCCTTGTCGATCGCCTGCACGAGGAGGTCGAGCGCCTCGCGGTTGCTCTTGAGGTTGGGGGCGAAGCCCCCCTCGTCGCCGACGGCGGTGACCATCCCCGCCTTCTTCAGCACCCCCTTGAGCGTGTGGTAGACCTCGACGCCGGCGCGCAGCGCCTCGGAGAAGCGGTCGAAGCCGATCGGCACCAGCATGAACTCCTGGATGTCCACAGAGTTGTCGGCGTGGGCGCCGCCGTTGAGCACGTTGAGCATCGGCACCGGCAGCACGGTGGCGGCGGGGCCGCCGACGTAGGCGTAGAGCGGCAGGCCGCTCGCCTCGGCCGCCGCGCGGGCCACCGCGAGCGAGACGCCGAGCATGGCGTTGGCGCCGAGCCGGCTCTTGTCGGCGGTGCCGTCGAGGTCGAGGAGCGCGCGGTCGAGGCGCGCCTGGTCGCGGGCGTCGAGGCCGCGCAGCCGCGGCGCGATCTCGTCCTGGACGTTGCCGACCGCCTTGCGCACCCCTTTGCCCTGATACCGCTTGCCGCCGTCGCGCAGCTCCAGGGCCTCGCGGCTGCCGGTCGAGGCCCCGGAGGGGACCGCCGCCCGGCCGCCCACGCCGCCGTCGAGAACGCAGTCGACCTCGAGGGTCGGATTCCCCCGCGAGTCGAGGATCTCGCGCGCGACGATCTCTTCAATGCAGAACATCCGGACTCCTCCCAGGGCAGTGTTTTCCGCTAGACTCCGAAGGGAAGGTTATCTTCAAAAGCCCCACCGGCTCAAGCGTTTTCAACGAATCGTGCCGTCGATGCCCGAAAGAGAGGACTCACCCCGCCTGGCCCGCGCCCTCGCGGCGCTCGCCTCGGCGTTCCTGGCGCTCGCCCTGGTCTGCGCCTGGGGGTGGCTCCGGGCCGCCCGCCAGCGGACCTCCCTCGCCGGTCTGAGCCCGGAGGAGAGGCAGACGCTGGTGCGCGAGATGATCGCGGTCAGCCCGGGCGCTTTCGTGCCGGCGCTATTCGAGCCCGCCATCGGCTACACGCTCCGGCCGGAGGGACGGATCGCGGCTTGGGGTGACACCTTCGAGGCCAACGAGATCGGCTACCGGACGGCCCGGCCACCCGGCCGCCGCGGCGGCGAGAACGCCTTTCGCGTCGTCTTCCTCGGCGATTCCTGGACTTTCGGCATGGGGATCCGCGAGGAGGAGAGCTTCCCCTCGCGCTTCGCCGAGCTCGCCGGCCGCCTCGGCGCCGGCCATGGCCGGCCGGTGCGGGTCTTCGACCTCGGCCTGCCCGGCTACAACACGCTCAACGAGATCGCCGCGCTCGACTTCTTCTACGACCTCCTCCGCCCCGACGCGGTGGTGATCTGCCCGACCGGCAACGACGCCGACAGCACGGCCAACGTGCTCCCCAACGGCTCGCTGACGACGATGGGGATCGAGCGCGACGGCTTCGGCTCGGACCACCCCTTGACCTATCCGCACCTCGTCGACTCCTTCGTGCTGCGCTCCCGCTGGCGGCGGGATTTCGACGAGATCAGGCGGCTGGAGGAGCGCCTGCGCGGGCGCGGCGTGCCGCTGCTGATCTATTTCGCCGCCACCTGGGATCCGCCCTTCGCGCACGCGCTGATGGACGGGTCCGGCGTCGCCGCGCCTTACGTGATCACCCCGCGCCGGCTGGCGAGCCCTCGCTGGCGCAATCCGCCGCCGTTCTTCCACGGCACGCCGGCCGCCAACCGCCTCTACGCGCGGATGGTCTACCGTGGGATGGCCGAGGTCCTCGGCTGGCCCCCGCCGCCGGCCGCCGCGACGCCGGAGGAGGCGGAAGCCGACGTCCCCCTCTTCCGCTCTCCGCCCGCGGACGGCGCCGCCGGTTTCGCGGCGCTGCTGGCCGCCGGGACGGCGGACCTCCCCGAGCGCTATGCTCCGAATCAGGATGCCGGCCTTCAGTGCGTGGGTCCGATCGACTGCGCGAGCGGCACGATGGGCAAGGCGACGACCGTGCTGGTGCGGCGGCGGGCGGGAGCCACCCGCATCGAGGTCGCCCTCCGGCGGCTGCCGCACGCTCCCTCGCTGCTGCCGCTGGCGGTCCGCGTGTCGATCCCCTCGCCCGGAGGCGGCACCGAGGCGCGGGCCGAGCTCACGGAGGCGGGGCCCGATCCTCTGATCGTGCGGCTGCCGATCCCTTCGGATCTGCCGGCGGGAGCGGCGCTGGACGTCACCGTGCACGCCGGGCACGCGGTCTCCGCGCCGTCGGTCCTGGCCCCCCGCTCGCTCAGCATCGCCGGCATCGAGCAGAATTAGCGCCCCATGAACCGCCGCCGCCTTCTCCTCCCCGGCCTCGCCGCCGCACTGCTCCTGGCCTCCTGCCACCGGCAGCCGGCGCGCCCGCGAAACGTAATTCTCATCCTGGTGGACACCCTGCGGGCCGACCGCCTGAGCGGCTTCGGCTATGGCCGACCCACCTCGCCCGCTGTCGACGCCTTCGCCCGCGAGGCGGTGAAGTTCACCGCCGACCGCAGCCAGGCGCCGTGCACCTTTCCGTCGGTCAACTCGCTCCTCACCTCGCGCTGGCCGGCGGCGTTCCTCGACCAGCCGGGGCAGAAGCTCGGCATCCCGCCCGGGATCCCGTCGCTCGCCGAGATCCTCGGCCAGCGCGGCTTCCACACGGTCGCCGTCTCCGCCAGCGCCGTGGTGCGGCGCTCGCCGAGCCGCTTCAACCCCAGCGGCGGCTTCGACCGCGGTTTCGACGTCTTCCACGAGGACTGCGTCTGGCGGCCGGCCGCCTGCGTCAACGCGGCCGCGGCGCCACACCTCCAGCTCCCGAAGCCGGGGGACAAGCCGCTCTTCCTCTATCTCCATTTCATCGACCCCCACGGCCCCTACCGGCCGCCGCCGGGGCGACGGCGCAAGTTCACCACCGGCTCGCCCGACAAGGAGTGGGTGCGCCTCGGCGACCCCAACCCGATCGCCGACTGGCTCTACAAGGGCAAGCCGAACCCCGGCTTCACCCCGGCCGACGTGCAATACCTGAAGGACCTCTACGACGGCGAGATCGCCTATTTCGACTCGCAGTTCGTTGAGCTGCTGGCGGCCCTCCGCAAGGCGGGGCTGCTCGACGATTCGATCGTGATCTTCACCGCCGACCACGGCGAGGAGTTCCTCGAGCACGGCGACGTCAAGCACTGCCGGAACCTGTTCGACACCACCCTCCACGTGCCGCTGCTGGTGCGGGTCCCGGGCGTCGCGCCGCACACCGTCGCCAGCCCGGTGGCCGGGCTCGACCTCGTCCCCACCGTCCTCGACTACCTGGGGATCGACGCCAAGGGGCGGCGCTTCGAGGGGCGGAGCCTGCGGCCGGAGATCGAGGGGACCGGCGGCCAGCGCGAGGGCGAGATCCAGTACGGCCTCCAGGGGACCCTGCGCAGCGCCTCCGACGACCATTTCAAGCTGATCCAGGACCTCGCGGGAGCCCCGCCGCGCCTCTTCGACCTGCAGGCCGATCCCGGCGAGACGAGGGACGTGCTCGCCGCCCAGCGCCGCGCCTACGCCGCCCTGCACGACGCCCTCACCCGCTGGCTCGCCAAAAACGAGGGGAAGGGCGCGGCGGACGCCGCGCGGGCGGCGCAGGAGCGGCTGCGGTCGCTGGGGTATATTGAATAGCAGGGCTGCCGCCCTGCCGGGCCCCTCACTCCCCCACCCCCCTCTCTCCCCGCCCTCCACCCACCCCACCGGGGAGAGAGGGGGCTTGAAGAAAGATGCTTTTTGTTTTTGCTTCTTGCTTTTCTCCCTCCTCTCCCCGGAAGGGCGGGTGGAGGGCTGGGAGAGGAGGGCCGGGGAGGTGAGGGGCCCGGGTGGGCGGAAGGTCCGCCACCGGCTGCCGGGAATGCCGTGGGGAATACCGGTTGACAGCGTCCGGTTCTCATGGCAGTATGACGCTCCTGCTTCCGAAAGGGAGCAGGGCGAATCACTGACGCGGGGTGGAGCAGTCTGGTAGCTCGTTGGGCTCATAACCCAAAGGTCACAGGTTCAAATCCTGTCCCCGCAACCATTCGACATTTCCGCCGCAAGGCGTTCTTCCTAAGGCAGGGCCAGCGAAAGCGGTCCTGCTTTTTTACTATGGGCTTTTTCCTGGAAGCCGGGGAGTCGGGAAGGTCTTTGCCATGAACGAAACGGACCCCGAGGTCCAGCCGCCGCAGGAGAGCCTCACCAGCCGCGTCCGCCGGGTCCTCCTCGGCGCCCCGCGCGACGTGGGGGACACCTCGCACCTCCACAGCATGACGCTGATCGCCTTCCTGGCCTGGGTGGGGCTGGGAGCGGACGGCCTCTCCTCCTCGGCCTACGGTCCGGAAGAGGCGTTCCTGGCGCTCGGGACCCACACCTACCTCGCGGTCGGCCTGGCGCTCGCCACGGCGCTGACCGTGCTGATCATCTCGGCCTCCTACAGCGCCATCATCGAGCGCTTCCCCACCGGCGGCGGCGGCTACGTGGTCGCCTCGCACCTTTTGGGGCCGAGGACCGGCGTCGTCTCCGGCTGCGCGCTGGTGGTCGACTACGTCCTCACTATCACCGTCTCGATCGCCGGCGGCGGCAATGCCATCTTCAGCTTCCTGCCCCCCCACCTGGTGGTCTGGAAGCTGCCGGTGGAGGCGGCGGTGATCGTGCTGCTGATCGGCTTGAACCTGCGCGGCGTCAAGGAGTCGGTGCAGGCGCTGCTGCCGGTCTTCCTGGTCTTCCTGGCCACCCATGCCCTGCTGATCGGCTGGGCGCTGTTCAGCCACCTCGGCAAGATCCCGCAGGTCACCCACCAGCTCCACCAGGGGTTCTCCTCGGGGCTGACGACGCTCGGCCTCGCCGGCATGGCGATGCTTCTGCTGCGCGCCTACGCCCTCGGCGGCGGCACCTACACCGGCATCGAGGCGGTGTCCAACGGCCTCCAGATCATGCGCGAGCCGCGCGTCGCCACCGGCAAGCGAACCATGGTCTACATGGCGGTGTCGCTGGCCCTCACCGCCGGCGGCATCCTGATCGGCTACCTGCTGCTCGACGTCCACCACGTGCCCAACCAGACGATGAACGCCGTGCTCTCGGAGGCCATCTTCGGCGCCTGGCAGCTCGGCGGCCTGCACATCGGCTACGCGCTGGTGCTGGTGACGCTGATCTCCGAGGGGCTGCTGCTGGTGGTCGCCGCCCAGGCCGGCTTCATCGACGGCCCGCGGGTGATGGCGAACATGGCGGTCGACTCCTACATGCCCCACCGCTTCGCCGCCCTCTCCGAGCAGCTCAGCATGCAGAACGGCGTGCTGCTGATGGGCCTCGCCGCCCTCGCCATGCTCTTCTACACCGGGGGGAGCGTGCAGGTGCTGGTGTTCATGTATTCGATCAACGTGTTCCTCACCTTCTCGCTCTCGCAGCTAGGCATGACCCGCTTCTGGTGGCAGCGGCCGGCGGAGCCCACCCGCAAGCGTCACTTGGCGCTCCACTTGGTGGCGCTGGTGCTCTGCGTCAGCATCCTGGTGGTGACGATCATCGAGCGCTTCACCCACGGCGGCTGGGTGACGGTGCTGCTGACCTCGATCTTCGTGGCGGTCTGCTACGGCATCCACGGCCACTATCATCGGGCGAAGGAGGGGCTGCGGCAGCTCGACGACGTCCTCAACACCCTGCCCGCGACCGGCGAGGCGCGCCCCAAGAGCCTCGATTCCAAGCTGCCCACGGCCGTGCTGCTGGTCAACGAGTTCAACGGCTTCGGGGTGCATACCCTGCTGTCGATCCTGCGCTACTTCCCGGGCCTCTACAAGCAGTTCATCTTCGTCTCGGTCGCCGTGGTCGACTCCGGCTCGTTCAAGGGCAAGGAGGAGATCGAGGCGCTCCAGCACCACACCGCCGAGGATCTGGAGAAATATGTGGAGAAGACGCGGCGGATGGGTTTCGCCGCCGACTCCGTCTGGGACGTCGGCATCGAGGTCGTCTCCAAGGCCTCGGATCTCTGCCAGCAGATCGCCAAGCTCTATCCCAAGGCGACGATCTTCACCGGTAAGCTGGTCTTCCGCCAGGAACGTTTCTATTACGGCTTCCTGCACAGCGAGACCGCCCGGGCCATCCAGCGCCGCCTCCAGTGGGTGGGCGTGCCGATGGTGGTGCTGCCGATCCGCGCACGGGTGTAAGCCGCGGCGCCCCTTCAGGGCGGGCCCCCTCATCACCCCGGCCCTCTTCTCCCATCCCCGCCACCCTCCCTCACCG
>DASWQX010001214.1:0-1552 GCA_036403495.1 Thermoanaerobaculia bacterium | reverse complement strand
AAGGTCGCGCCGGCGCGGCCGGGGGAGGCGGTGATGGAACACGAAGGCCCGGCGATCCCCGATCCCTTCGCCGTCCTCGACGTCGCGGAGGACGCCGACGACGAGACGATCCGGCGGCGCTACCTGGCGCTGGTGCGGCTGCACCCGCCGGAGCGCGACCCCGAACGCTTCGGCGAGATCCGGACGGCGTTCGAGGCCGTCCGCAGCCGGCGCGACCGGCTGCGGATACGGCTGTTGACGGACCATGACGCGGCCTTGCAGCGGCTGAAGCGGGCCTGCCTGGAGGCCGCCGGCGAGCCCGGCCGCCCCGGCCGCGCCGCGGTGCAGGCGCTGCTGCGCGAAGGCGCCGACCGGATCTGGGCGGACGGGGTCCTGCCCCGCGCGGATTCGTAACGACGGGAAAAGGCGACGACGTGGACGACGATCTCAAGGAATCCCTGATCGCGCGGTTCCGCGCGCACCTCGACGCCGCCGAGGAGGGGGCGCCCGACGGGATCGCCGGCCCCGACAGGATCACCGGCGACGAGAGCGACCCCGGCGCCGACCTCCATGCGCTGTTCGTCGAACTGGCGGCCCTGCGCACGGAGGTCCGGACCGAATCGCGGCTGGTCAAGGACGCGCTCGACCTGTTCCGGGGCGTGGTCGATCGCTCGCAGGCCGACCGGGAGGCGGCGCTGCGGGAGGTCGAGCGCGCGCGCGCGGCCGGACGGGAGCGCGAGGCCGCCCTGCTGCGGCCGCTGCTGACCGAGTTGCTGGAGATCCGCGACCGTCTGGCCGCCGGCCTTGCCGCCCCCGCGGCGCCCGTATCCTGGTACAGCCGGATCCTTGGCGGCCGGCGGCGGGGCGCGACGGACGCGGATTCCTGGCGGGAAGGATTGCGCATGACGCTGGACCGGCTCGACCGCGTGCTGCGCGGGCGCGGCGTCGTTCCCCTCGATCCCGTCGGCAAGCCGTTCGATCCCCGGATCGCGCGGGCGGTCGCCACGGCCGCCGATCCCGGCCGGGAGAACGGCATCGTGACCGAGGAGATCCGGCCGGGTTTCCTGTGGGATGAAACGCTGCTGCGCGCCGCCGATGTCGTGGTGAACAAGACCGCCCGCGAGGAAGGACCTTAGACCATGAAGGATATCATCGTCGGCATCGATCTCGGCACGACGAACTCCGAGATCGCCGTCTGGCGGGACGGCCATCCCGTCGTGCTGGCGGACGATTCCGGCCGGACGATCCTGCCGTCCGTCGTCGGCGTCACTGAAACCGGCGACCTGCTGGTCGGCGAGGAGGCCCGCAATCAGGCGCTGCTGCATCCCGAACGCACCGTGCGCTCGGTGAAGCGGCGGATGGGCAAGGACGAAACCGTCCGGCTCGGCGACCGCGACTGCGCCCCGCAGGAAATCTCGGCGATGATCCTGCGGCGCCTGAAGGAGATCGCGGAACGGCGCCTGGGCCATCCGGTCACCAAGGCGGTGATCACCGTGCCGGCCTATTTCTCGGACGCGCAGCGTCAGGCGACGCGCGAGGCCGGCGAGATCGCCGGGCTGGAGCCGGTGCGCAT
>DASWQX010001213.1:0-3450 GCA_036403495.1 Thermoanaerobaculia bacterium | reverse complement strand
CTCCATCTCGCGCAGCGCCTCGTCGAGGAGACCGTCGCCGGCGCTCGCCAGCCCGCGCTCGACGATGGCGTCGGCCAGCCCGCCCAGGTCGGCGGCGTCGAACACCATCCGCAGCGTCACCTCCAGGCCGTGCTCCTGGGTCAGCCGCGAGACGAGCTGGGTGGCCAGCAGAGAATGGCCGCCGAGGTCGAAGAAGTTGTCGCGCATGCTCAACCCTTCGCGGCCGAGCACCTCGGCCGTGACGCGGGCGAGCAGCTCCTCCAGCGGGGTGGCCGGCGGGATCCACTCGCTCGCGGCGCCGCCCGGATAGACTTCGCTCTCCGGCGCCGGCAGCGCCGCCCGGTCGACCTTGCCGTTGGGGGTCAGCGGCAGGGAATCGAGGAGGACGAAGGCGGCAGGGACCATGTACTCCGGCAGCGTGGCTTCCAGGGCTCGCCGCAGCTCGGGCCCCAGCCGCCGCTCCTGGTCGGCGCGCAAGGGATCGTTGGCGTAGGCGCTCCAGGGGCGCTCCGGGACGCCGGTGCCAGATGCCGCGCCGGGCGCCACGCCGGGGGGGATCCCCGCTCCGCGCCGCCGCAGCAGGGCGTCGAAGCGGCCGTCCACGCCGCCGCCGGCGGACCAGGCGAGGTCGGCGTCGTAGCCCAGGCGGTCCGCCAGGGACCAGAGGTCCTCCGGGTCGACGCTAGGGCGGGCCTGGACCCGGCGATCGAGCTCGGCGCGCAGCTCCTCCACCGTCTCCATCTCCCGCCCGTCGCCGGCCAGCAGCTCCAGCGCCGCGGCCTCGCGGGCCAGGCGGGCGTTGGGGATGCCGGCGAGGGCCAGGGCCGCGGGGCGCGCCGCCAGGAGCCGCTCCAGGGCATCCATCGATTCCCAGGCCTGAGGGGGAGGCGCGCCGCCGCCCGCCGCCCCACCTCCGACGTGGAGGACCACGTCGTAGCGGAAGCGGGTCAGCTCGTTGGCGTGGCGCCCCCGCTTGAGCTGCACCTCGACCCGGCGGACCGCCGGCAGCCGCCGGGCCAGCGCCAGGAAGAGGTCGGGATCGACCGCCAGCTCCTCCTCGTCCGCGGCCTGCCGCCCGACCCGCCGCGCCAGCTCGGCCGCCGGCAGCGACCCTGCCGCGCGCTCGAGCTGCACGGAGGCCTGGAAGGCGCCGAGCAGCGGCAGGCTGCGCACGTCCCCCACGAACACCGAGCCCCCCGGCGCCACCGCCGCGACCGCCCCTTCGAGCACCTTCACCAAGAAGTCGACGCCGGGGAAATACTGGACCACCGAGTTGAGGACCACGAGGTCGAAGTCCCCCGGCGCCACGCCCCTCCAGTCGTCGGCGAGCCCCTGCGCCAGCTCGACCTGCGGCAGGCCGCGAGCCCCGAGCTCCGCCTGGACCCGCGCCAGGACGGTGGCCGAGAAGTCGGTGCCACGGTAGCGCTCCGCTTCGGGGGCGACGCGGAAGAGCAGGAGACCGGTGCCGCACCCCACCTCGATCACCCGCCGGTGCGGCAGGGCCAGCAGCCGCCCGACGGTGCCGTCCAGCCACTCGCGCATCTCCGCGGCCGGGATGGGCTCGCCGGTGTAGCTGCTGTTCCACCCCTGGAGGTTGAAGGCGGCGTCGCCCTCCGCCACCGGCGCCTCGGCGTAGGTCTGCTCGTAGAGCTCGCGCCACTGCTCGACGTGCTGGAGCCCCTCCTCGCCGCCGGCGCTCGCCTCCACGGCGGGTTCCGGCACCACATAGGCGATCAGGCGGCGGCCGATCGGCCCGCCGCCGTCGCGCGCCGCCACCACCGCCTCGCGCACCGCCGGATGCCGGACCAGCGCGCTCTCGATCTCCCCCAGCTCGATGCGGTAGCCGCGCAGCTTGACCTGTCCGTCGCGCCGACCCTGGAACTCGATCCGGCCGTCCGGCCGGAAGCGGGCGACGTCCCCCGTCCGGTAGAGCCGCCCGCCGGAGCCCGAGAACGGATCGGGGACGAAGCGCTCGGCGGTGAGGTCCGGCGCTCCGAGGTAGCCGCGCGCGAGGCCCTCGCCGCCGGCCGCCAGCTCCCCCCAGACGCCGGTGGGAACGGGGCGCAGATCGGCGCCGAGCACGTACACCCGCGTGTTGCCGATCGGACGGCCCAGCGGCACCGGCTCGCCGGCCTGCTCCGGGACGGTCATCGGGAAGCAGCAGGTGAAGGTGGTCCCCTCTGTGGGCCCGTAGCCGTTGATCAGGGTCAATCCCGGCAGCACGGCGAGCGCCCGCCTCACGTGCGGCGGCGACAGCACGTCCCCCCCCGCCAGGAGCTGGCGCAGCGGGCGCAGGGCCTCCAGCCGGCCGTCGACCATCTGGTGGAAGAGGCCGGCGGTCAGCCAGAGCGAGGTGACGCCGAAGCGCGCGATCGCCTCACCCAGCTCCTCCAGGGAGGGGCGGCGGGGGGGGAAGAGGGCGATCCGCCCGCCGTTGAGCAGCGGCGCCCAGATCTCCAGGGTCGAGGCGTCGAAGGAGACCGGCGCCAACTGGAGGAAGACCTGCTCCGGTCCGAGGTCGGCGAAGCCGCTCTCCCGCACCAGGCGCACGACGTTGCGGTGGGTGACTCCGACCCCCTTGGGCCGGCCGGTCGAGCCGGAGGTGTACATCACGTAGGCCAGCCCGCCGGGGAGCGGGCCGGCCGGCTCGCGCCCCTCGCCGTCCGAGGGGTCGGCCGTCAGCTCGACGATCTCGACCCCCGCCGCTTCGGCCGGCAGCTCGGCGAGCAGCTCCGGCTGGCCGAGGAGCACGCGGGCTCCCGAGTCGGCGAGCATCCAGGCCAGCCGCTCGGCCGGATAGGCGGGATCGAGCGGCACGAAGGCGCCGCCCGCCTTGAGGATGCCCAGCAGGCCCACGATCATCGCCGGCGAGCGCTGTGCCAGGAGGGCCACGGGGACCTCCGGACCGACCCCGGCGGCGGCGAGCCGGCGCGCCAGCCGCGACGCGCGGCGATCGAGCTCGGCGTAGGAGAGCTCCCCCTCCTCGGAGGCGACGGCGACGGCCTCCGGGCGCCGCCGCGCCTGGGCCGCGAACAGGGCCGCGAGGTCCTCCTCCGGCAGCGCCGCCGCCGTGTCGTTCCACTCGGCGAGGAGCTGGTGGCGTTCGGGGGGTGCGAGGAGCGGCAGCTCCGACAGCCGCCGCGAGGGGTCCGCAATCACCGCCGCGAGCAGGGAGGCCAGATGCCCCTCGAAGCGCGCGATCGTCGGCGCGTCGAACAGGTCGGTGCCGTAGGTGACCTGGACCGAGAGGCCGCCCGCGAAGGCGGTGAAGAAGACCTCGAGGTCGAAGCGGGCGGCCGGGAACTCGAAGGGCTCCGGCGTGAAGGTCAGCCCGGGGAGGTCGATCTCCCCCAGCGGCGCGTTCTGGAGCGCGAACATCACCTGGAACAGCGGGTTGTGCGACAGCCGCCGCTCCGGGCGCAGATCCTCGACCAGCCGCTCGAAGGGGAG
>DASWQX010001212.1:0-3425 GCA_036403495.1 Thermoanaerobaculia bacterium | reverse complement strand
ATGCCTGCGCCCCTGCGGGGCTGGCTTTCCAAACAGCCTCTAAGACACCCCCGTCCCGACTCAGCCTTCGAACCCGGCGGCGAACATCTTCCGGAACGTCTTCGCCACGATCCGCTCGAGCTCGCGTTCGAGCAACGAGCCTCCCGTCGCGCCCGTGTCCGCCGGCTCGGGACGGTTGACGCCGAGCGCCTCCCGCAGTCGCTGGGTCGTCGGATCGGTCGGCTGCTGGGTCGGCGGATAGGCCAACCGCAGGATCTCGTCCGGATCCACTCCGATCACCTCGGCGATCTCCGTGACGTGGTCGAAGCGCAGATCCATCACTCCCGAGAACAGCCGCGTCAGGTAGCCGCGCGAGACCCCGAGCCGGGTCTCGACCTCGCGGTTGGTAAAGCCGAGGGCCCGGAGCGTGGCCTTGAGGACGGTGATCATGTGCTGCGCCTGAGGCTTCATCTGAGGCTTCATAGCGGAGGATTCTACAGGATCAGGTCCCCAAGACTCAAGGTCCTCTCCCTTGACGGTCTGAGTTGACAAGATCCGTGACTACGTTATAGAAGTTGGTCCCATCGGTCGCGCCGAAGCGGGATTTGTTTCGACCAGGCGAGCCGGGGGAGGAGATGCCATGAGCAGGGATGTGTCGGAGCTCGTGTCCCAGTTGCAGCGGGAAGGGCCGCTGCTTTGCCTGCCGGTCGGAAGCGAGCTGGCCTTGGAGCAGTTCGGATTCCGGACCGGGCAGGAGGTGATGATCCGGTTCGCGCGGGAGCGTGTCGAGATCCGTCCACGGGGTACGCCGGAGACGGTCCGCTTTCTGCTGAAACTGGTGGCGCGCGATCTGCGGGAGCTCGCCGAGCAGATGAAGGATCTGGCCCGCGAGCTCCCCGGTGCCGGCGCCGATCCGAGCGTGGAGGGCGCGGAGAGCCTGGAGGAGGAGCTGGTCGCGATGGTGGAGTGTCTCCTGGCGGACAACCTGGAGCCGGCGATCCGCCGGCTGGAGGCGGTGGACGAGCTGGGGCCGAAGCTCTGACGGCGAGCGCTGAGCTGGCTTCCGCCGGGCAAGGCGCCGCTTCCGCCGGACAAGGCGGCACTTCCGCCTGGCGAGGCGGCGCCTTCGCCTCCAGCGGCGGCGCTTCCGCCTCCAGCGGCGAACGCTTCAGCGGACAAGGCGGCGCTTCCGCCGGACGAGGCGAACCCGGCGCCGCGCGAGGCGGGAGCGGCGCCTCCAGAGGCGGAAGCGCCGCCTCGCCCGGCGGAAGTGCCGCCTTATCCGGCGGACGCGCGGCCTTGTCAGGCGAAGGAGGGAGACCGGCCCGGCGGCGCGCCACCGGGCTTTCGGAGGTGGGGGGATTACATGCTGAACGAGAGGCCGGCGCCGATCTCACGGCCGCCGAGATCGAGCTTGCCGAAGCCCTCGAAGTCGTCCTTGAGGTCGGCCTTGACGCGGGTCCAGCGACCCTCGGCGAAGATGGAGACGTGGCGGCTGATCGGCACGTCGATTCCCGCCAGGCCGTAGTAGCCGAAGGCGGTGCCGCTGGAGCTCAGGCGCGAGGTGAAGATCGCCTGGTTGGGATCGTTGAAGTCGATGAAGTCACCGCGCTCCTGGAGGCGCCAGGGATAGGCGCCGCCCCCCACGCCCAGGTAGGGCTGCACGGCCGAACCCTTCGGCAGGAGATGGAAGACCAGCCCGATGGTGGCCGAGCCGATGTCGACCGTGGTGTCGTGCACGATGCGATGGTTGAAGTTGTCCTCGAAGTTGCGGTAGGCGCCGGTGGTCTTCCCCTCGTAGTAGGAGCCGGAGAAGATCAGGCTCATCTTCTCGTTGAGGGGGAGCAGGAAGTCGGCGCCGAACGACGGGTTCTCGAAGTCGCTCTTGTCGGAGTTGGTGAAGTCGTTACGGATCGAGTCCCAGTAGGCGGAGTTGCCGTCGGGGCGGAACGAGCCGACGTGGATGCGGAATTCGCCGTCGCCGACGTTGTCGTTGTAGGACCTCCGGCCGTAGCCTTGGGCGAAGGCAGGCATCGACAAGACGAGCAGCCCGCCGAGGGCGATCATCACGCGAGTCTTGGAAATCATCGTTTCTCTCCTTTGGTAAAGCAGTACACCGCACTCTGCACGAGCAACCGCGATGCCAGGGGTGGGAAGGGGCCATCGGGGAGCCGCGAACGCTGTCGTTCAGAGGGTTGATACGAAGAAAGCGGCCTGGCGTTGCAGCAAGGAGACGGCCTCTTCCGAGGACACCCCCGAGATCCAAACAGCCCGCAACCGGCTTTCCGCACACCTGTCTACGCTAGCTTACACTTCCCTCAGGCCCAGACCCTTAGACACATCTCGCAGGATTGGGGAGGTCGTGGCCTGCGACCTCACCCTCGGTCCCTCTCCTGAAGGAGAGGGAGGGCCCGGCTGGGGCCGCATCGCAGTCGTCCCGAGGTCGCAGGCCACGGAAGCCGATCGAAGCGAGGAAAGGCAGGAGGCCCTCTATGACTCACCGCGGTCGCCGGACGCTGGGCGCGCTCGTCCTATTGGTTTTTGCGGGTCTCTCGCCGGTCCGCGCGGCGACGGACGTCGAGCGGCTCACCCATCTGGCGAAGCTCTGGGGGACCGTCCGCTACCTGCACCCCTATCTCGCCTACAAGGAGATCGACTGGGATGCGGCGCTGATCCAGGCGATCCCGCGGGTGCGCGCGGCGCGGTCCACCACGGAGTACGCCGACGCGGTGCAGGCGATGCTCTCGGCGCTCGACGATCCGGTCACCCGCGTTCTGCCGGAACGGGTGCTTCCCGCTCAAGCCAAGCGCGAGACCTCCGGCCTGTTCCGCACGCTGGACGACGGGACGCTGGCGATCCATCTGCGGCCGGACCTCGGCGGCGACGAGAAGGAGCTCGACGCGGCGTTCAAGGCTCTCGCCGCGGCGCTGCCGGCGGCGCGATCGGTCCTCGTGGACATCCGCGGCAACGGCTCCAGGGGATCGGCCTGGTGCCCGACGTCGAGGTCGCGCCGACGATCCAGGGGATCCGCGACGGCAGGGACGAGGTGCTGGAGCGCGCCGTTCGCGAGCTCGAGAAGGAGCTGGCGCACTGATCGACGTCCCCCCGCCCGAACCCTCACCCCTGGCCCCTCTCCCTTCCCCTCCCGCCCTCCCTCACAGGGAGAGGGGAAACCCCCGACCCCTCATGATCAAGGCTTTTCTCTTTACTTTTCTCCCTCTTCTCCCGGTGAGGGAGGGAGCGCCACCGCCGGCGGCAGGGCGCCGGCTTCGACCAGCCTCGCAATGGCGGCGGCGATGTCGGAGTTCATGGGGACCTCGGGTGAATCTTACTCTGCCGGACGGTCTTTGGTGGCGATCCTGCCTTGCCGGGCTGAAGGCCCGGGATTATTTAGCCCAGGGCAACGCCCTGGGTACCGGGCATCCAATCGTATCCGGTGCGGCCTG
>DASWQX010001211.1:0-10343 GCA_036403495.1 Thermoanaerobaculia bacterium | reverse complement strand
CGGCGATGGCGTAGACGGCGCCGGTCATCTATTTTTCCGTGCGCTGGAGGAAGCGCTCCATGAAGCGGGTCGACATCCGGCCGGCGACGAAGTCGGGGTCGCGGAGGATCCGCTTGTGGAGCGGGATGGAGGTCTGGATCCCTTCGACGACGAAGAAGTCGAGCGCCCGGCGCATGCGGGCGATCGCGTATTCACGGGTGCGGTCGTGCACGATCAGCTTCGCCACCAGCGAGTCGTAGTACGGCGGCACGACGTAGTCCTCGTAGCCGTGGGTGTCGACGCGGGTGCCCGGGCCGCCGGGGAGGTGGAAGGTCTTCAGCGGTCCAGGGCTGGGCGCGAAGGTGTCGGGGTTCTCGGCGTTGACCCGGCACTCGATGGCGTGGCCGCGCGGCTTCATGCCGTTGGGGATCTCCAGCCGGCGGCCGACCGCCACCTCGATCTGCAGCTTCACCAGGTCCATACCGGTGACCATCTCGGTGACCGGGTGCTCGACCTGGATGCGGGTGTTCATCTCCATGAAGTAGAAGCGGCCGTCGCTGTCGAGCAGGAACTCGATGGTGCCGGCGTTCTCGTAGCCGACCGCCTCGCAGAGCCGCACCGCCGCGGCGCCCATCTCGGCGCGCAGCTCGGGGGTGAGCGCCGGCGAGGGGGACTCCTCGATCAGCTTCTGATGGCGGCGCTGGATCGAGCACTCGCGCTCCCCCAGGTGGACCACCTTGCCGTGGGTGTCGCCGAAGACCTGGAACTCGATGTGCCGCGGCTCCGTGAGGTACTTCTCGAAGTAGACGGAGCCGTCGCCGAACGCCTTCTCCGCCTCCTCGCGGGCCGCGGCGAGTTGGGGCGCGAGGTCGGCCTCGGAGTGGACGATCCGCATGCCGCGCCCGCCGCCGCCCGCCGACGCCTTGAGGATCACCGGATAGCCGACCTCGGCCGCGAGGGCCGCCGCCTGGCTCGCGTCCTCCAGCGGCTCCTGGCTGCCGGGGAGCACCGGCACCCCCGCCGCCTTCGCCGTCTGCCGCGCCTTGGCCTTGTCGCCCATCAGGCGGATGACCTCGGGTCGCGGCCCGATCCAGCCGATCTTGCACTCGGCGAGCACCTCGGCGAAGTGGGCGTTCTCGGCGAGGAAACCGTAGCCCGGATGGACGGCGTCGGCGCCGGTGATCTCGGCGGCCGAGATGATGCTGGAGATGTTGAGGTAGCTCGACTTCGACGGCGGCGGCCCGATGCAGACGTCCTCGTCGGCGTAGGTGACGTGGAGGCTGTCGCGGTCGGCCGTGCTGTAGACGGCGACGGTCTGGATCCCCAGCTCCTTGCAGGCCTGGATGATGCGGAGCGCGATCTCGCCCCGGTTGGCGATCAGGATCTTCTTGAACATCGGCGCCTGGCCCTAGCTCGTCCGGATGGCGAAGAGCGGCTCGCCGAACTCGACCGCCTGGGCGTTCTGCGGGAAGATCTCGACAATCACCCCGTCGACGTCGCACTCGATCTCGTTCATCAGCTTCATCGCCTCGATGATGCAGAGCACCTGCCCCTTCTTCACCCGCGAGCCGATCTCGGCGAACGGGCCGGCGTCCGGCGAGGGTGAGCGGTAGAAGGTGCCGACGATGGGCGAGGTGAGGACGTGGGAGCCGGCCGGCGGGGGAGGCGCCGACGCCGTGGCGGCCGGAGCCGGAGCGGCGGGTCCGGGCAGGGCCGCGGCATGCGGCGCGGCGACGCTCGCGGTACCCGCCGCCAGGGGCGGAGCCGGCGCGAAGGACTGCGCCTGCGCCTGGCCGTCGATCTTCAGGCGGAACCCCGAGCGCTCCAGCTCGAGGCCTTGCAGCCGGTTCTGGCCCACCAGCTCGATCAGTTCCTTGATCTGTTCAAAAGTCAGCACGTAAACTCCCTCAGGAGAGCTCTTCCTCCAGGAGCAGACGCGCTCGCCGGAGCTCGAACCGGGCTCTCCCGTAGTTCCCCTCGGGACCCAGCACGAGAAGCAGATAATAGTCCGAGGCGACGGAGCTTACCATCAGCGTCAGCCGATCGGTCATCACCGAGAGCTGCTGCACCTCGCCGACGTCGAGCTGGCGATGGTTCTCGCTGATCGACCGCGCCTGCGCGACCAGCTCGGCCGCCAGCACGTCGAGGTCGAGGTCCGGGTCCGAGCTGAAGGACTCGACCGGAATGCCGTCCTTGGCCACCAGGGAGAGGGCGACCACGCCGCCGATCCGGTCGCTGATGCGGCTCAACTGATCAAGAAACATCGCGCTGGCCCCCCCGCCGCAGGCGCTTCAGATAGCTGTTGAGAAGGAAAGCCTTGCGCGCCTTCACCTCCATCTTCCCCCCCTCCTCGCCCGGCTCGTAGCCGGCGAGCAGATCCTGCCCGGCGAGCGGCCGCCGCTCCTCCCGCCGCGAGGCGAGCTGCGCCAGCCCCTGCAGCGCCGCGGCGCTGTCCGGCTCGCGGCGGAGGACCTCGTCGAAGATCCGCTTCGCCTCGCCCAGGTGCCCCTGCCGCAGGTAGATCTCCCCCAGCGTCGCCGTGGCCGCCCGCTCGCCCGTCGCGGGCTCGGCGACCGGTTCCGGCGTGGCCGCCACCGGTTCGGGGACCGCCGGAGCGGCCGGCATCTCCTCGGCCGGCAGCATCTCTTCGGCCATCATCTCCTCGGACACCATCGGCTCCAGCCCGGGAGCGAGCTCCACGGGCAGCGCGGGCGCCGCGAAGATCGGGACCTCGGACGCGGCAGGCGGCTCCCAGGCGGGCTCCGCGAAGGTGTGTGCCTCGAGGGAGGGCGCGGTGTCGTCGAGGGAGACCGGCGCCGGAGGCTCGACAGGCGTCTCGGCCGGCGCCTCGAAACCGAAGAGCCCCTCGGCGGCAAGCGCCTTGAGATAGCGGCTCCGGCGGTCCTGCGAGCCGAGGCCGGGGAAGAGGATGTCCGCGGCCTCGGGCTCCGCGGCTTCGGGAGCCGGCGCCGCCGGAGCGGCCGGAGCCGGCGCGGCAGCCGCCGGGCGGGACGCGGGAACGTCCAGCTCGAAGAGGTCGTCGGCGCCGTGCCGCGCCGCCGCGGCGGGGGCCGCGAAGCCGAGGTCGAAGACGTTCCCGGCCGGCGGCACGGCCTCCGGGAAGCGACGGTCCGACGTCGGGGTGGCCTGTGGGGGTTGTTCCATCGCGCGAAGCCTCCGGCGCAGCTCTTCGATTTCGGGGTCGCTGTCGTTCAGCAGACTATAGATGTCGAGCCGCTCGCGAGCCTTCTCGGGCTCGCCGGTGTCGAGATACGCCCGCACCAGCAGCTTGTTGGCCACCATCTGAGTGGCGTCCTGCTTGACCACCCGCTCCAGCACTCCGCGGGCCGCCTCGGGCTCGCCGAGCTCCAGATGGCACCGCCCCTTCGCCACCAGGGCCGAGAGGTATCCCGGATGCTCCTTGAGCCCGCGGTCCAGCACCGCCAGCGCGTCCTTGACCCGCCCCTGATGGCGATACTCCTCGGCCAGTTGGAGGAAAATGCGGGAGGAGGGGTCGGCTTCCCAGCGGTTCTTGAGCTGGGTGAGGCGGTCCGGGAACGCGCCGTCACTCATCCGTCGATACCTCGGGTAGAGCTTGGACGGGCGCGGAGCGGACGGAAGGCATCGGAGGTGGCGGCAAAGTGGCCGCATTATAGCAACATACGGCCGTTCTGACCTTCGCCGGCGCAATCCGGACGTCGTAGGGGCGCGGCGTGCCGCGCCCCTACGGGTACCCGAAATTTCAGCGGGCTAGCCGCTGGTGCCCGGCGTGGTCACCGGAACCGTGATCCGCGCCGTCGCCGTGGAGGACTGCTGGGACGTATCGGTCACCGTGAGGACGACCGTGTAGGTCCCCGCCGAGGCGTACAGGTGCGACGGGTTCTGCTCGCTTGAGCTGGCGCCGTCGCCGAAGTTCCAGGAGTACGTCAGAGCCCCTTGCGACGTCGAGGTGTCGATGAACTGGACCTCCAGTTGCGTCGAGCCCGCGGAGTAGGAGAAGGAGGCCACGGGCTTGCTCCCCTGGATGTGGATGGTCGACATGGCGGTGGACACCTTGCCGTCGCTGCCGACCGTCTGCACGGTCACCATCACGGTCGAGGCATTGTTCGACAGATCCGCCGCGGTCAGCGTGAGGGTGTCCTTGGCCGTTCCCGAGGCATTGGTCTGGACGGTCGCGCCCTTGGAGCGGAGCGTGCCGAGGTCGGTGGAGAAGTTCACCCCCTGATTGGCCAGGGGCTGCCCGTTCTGATCCCGCACGATCGCCAGGAGGCTCACGGTGCCGCCCGAGGACGACAGGGAGGTGGGAGTCGGCTGCAGGATGATCGACGCCGCCGATGGCCCGGCCGGCACGCCGACCGGGATGCTGATGCTGGTCGTCAGCACGCCGGAGCTCGAGCCGGAATCGCTCGTCGTCGATCCGCCTCCCGATCCCCCCGCGCCGGTGGACGCCGTGATCGTCGCCGTCCCCTGCTCTCCGTCCGACGTGAAGATCGCCGTCGCCGTGCCGTTCCGGTCGGTGGTCACGATGGTGGTGATAGAGCCCAGAGTGGCGGTCAGCCGGATCTCGGTGCCGGGGTTCAGCGGATTGCCATCCGGCTGGCGGCCGATGACGGTAATGGTGGACTGGCCGTTCAGGGCAATTCGGGTGGGATTGGCACTGACCGCGAGGATCGAGCCCGCGGGGGCTTCCGGCGCGGCCTTGTCACAGCCGAGGACCGGGAGCAGTGACATCAACAGCAGGAGAATCGAGGCGGCACGGTAATTCATAGTTCTCAGTATACGAACGAGGGCGGCCGTCCGTCCAGACGACCGCCCTCGAAGTGGCAGTTGGGGTGGTGCCGCCCGCCTTACGGTCCCGGCTCCGTGACCTGCTGGACCGCCGTCGTCGACGACAACCCGTTGGAGTCCCGCACCTTGAGCGTGACCGAGACGGTCCTCGGGAACGGACCCGAGTAGGAGTGCTGCGGGTTCTGCAGGGTGCTGCCGGTGCCATCCCCGAAGGTCCACGTCCAAGCGACGATCGTCGCGCCGGGCGCCGCCGTCGACGTGTCGACGAACAGGGTGGTGTGCCCGTCGATCTGCGAGGTGCTGAAGCTCGCCGTCGGCGCGGTCTGGCCGGTGCACGTCACGACCGTCGGCACCAGCAGGAAGCCGTTGGTGAACGACGTGGTGCAGCCCGTGGCGTTGTCCGTCACCGTGACCGTGATCGGCGTCGGGGCCGGCTCCGTGCCGCCGTCCGCGCACGGCTCCGTATTGAAGGTGAAGCCGGAAGGCGGCTGCGGCACGATCACGCTGAGCGACATCGCCGTGCCGCCGGGGACCACCTGGGCCGAGCTGCCGCTCCCAGCCGCTCCGAAGGTCACCGACGTGCTCACGGGATTGAAGTTATGGCCGTTGATCGTGATGGTATCGCCGGACTTGCCCCTTGGCGGTATCAGGTTGGAGATGCTCGGCGTCGGCAGGTCGAAGTTGAACCCGATGGGTGCCGTGCCGTTGTCGCCGGTGTTGATGTTGACGACCTGCACCGAGTTCGACGAGATCAGCCCGTTCTTCGGGCAGGTCGTCGGCAAGGGCGCCATGCTGGTGAGGATCTGGATCTCGGTGCCGCTGACGGCGAGCACCGTCTGGGCCACCGAGACGTTCGGGTTGGCGAACGTGAACGACACCGCGACCGGGCCCTCGAAGCCGGTCCCGAAGATGGTCACCCGGGAGCCGCCCGTATAGGGGCCTTCGCCCGTGGACATCGAGGTGATGGCCAGCTTGCTGCCGTACTTGAACTGCTGCGCGCCGATGCCGCTGAAACCGCTGCTGGTCTCCTTGATCAGGATGTCCACCACCTGGTTGGTGAGGGTCTGACCGAAGCCGTGGGCCGCCGGCGTGATGGCGACGATCTGGGTCGGGGTCACCGAGACGACCGTGGCCTCGATGCCATTGAAGCTGCTGGCGCTCGACCCCGTGCCGAAGAAGACCTGGAGGGGGGACTGGAAGCCGGTGCCGCTGATGGTCACGCGGGTGCCCCCTTCATTCGTGCCGGAGGCCGGAGTGACCGCGAAGACCGAGGGCTGCCCGCCGCCGCCGCCGCCCACCTGGTAGGTGAACCCCTTGTCGATCGAGTCCTGCTGCTGGTTCACCTGGTTGACGTGGTTGGTCACCATGACGCTGACCGAAGCGGTCTGGCCGACGACGACCGGCGCCCCCGCCGCCGCCGCCGAGGGCGTGACGACGACAATCTGGGTGGGGCTCACCGAGCGCACGGTGGCCGCGGCGCCGCCGAAGGTCACCCGCACCGGCTGGGCGAAGCCGCCGCCGAGGATGGTGACCGTCTGGCCGCCCGCCGAGTCGCCGATATTCGGCGACACCGACGAGACGAAGAAGGTCGCCGGCGAGCCGATCAGGACGTTGGCCGCGCCGGTGGCGCCGCCGTACGACGCGGACACCGCGGCCGTGCCGACGTCGGAGCCGGCGAAGAGCACCGCCGATGCCCGCCCGTTGACGAGCTGGAGCATCACGCTCTGCGGCCCGCCGGTGGCGGAGTTGAAGTTGCCCAGGGTAGTGACCAGCGTCACCTGCGTGCCGTCCGGGACCGGCTGCCCGTTGTCGGCGCGGTGCACCGCGACCGTGACGGTGCTCGAGCCGGTGCCTCCCGAGGTGATGGTTGGCGGGTTGGCGGTGACCACCACGGAGTAGGTGGTAACGGGCACCGGCGGCTTGGGAGTGACCGGGGTGCTGCCGGGCTCGGTCGGCGAAGACGTGCAGCCGAGAGCCGCCGCGATTACGGTTGCAGCCAACAATAGCGAAGCGTTCCGGAAAAGTCTCATACGTAAGCTCCTACATCCCTCAAGGCGTGACTTCGAGCGTGAACGTGGCGGTCTGCGAGACGACATCGTCGCCCGAGATGGTGCGGCCGAAGACACGGATCGAGATGTCCAGGACGATGATCGCCGAACCGGTCTCGGAATCCCGGCCAAAATTCGTCAGGTCGCTCAGCGGCGGGCTGAGCAACTGGTTGTTGGTGAAGAAGGGGAGGTTCGAGACCGTGGTGGTGCTGCCGGCGGCCACGGTGCCGGCGAGCTGCCCGATGAGCGCCGGCGGCACGCGGGTGCCGGTGTCGCGCCGCCGGTAGGTGACCTCGTAGCTGCGCAGCTCGATGTCCTGGAAGCTGGTGCCTACGGCCGAGGGATCCTTGAGCAGGTTCGCCAGCGTAATGAACGGGAGCTGGAAGCTCCCCGCCTGGGTCGAGCCCTGGCCCAGCGACAGATTGACCGGCACCGTGCCCAGGCTGGTGATCTCGAGCAGGACGGTGCCGGAGCTGTGCTCGGCGCGGCTGTTGCAGCTCGACGCGACCAGCGCGGCGATCAGCAGGAGGAAAAGGACAGCGCGGTGACTCTTCATGTTCCGCTCCCCAGGTTAAATCTTGATCACACGCGGAGTGATGAAGATGAGCAGCTCATCGTTCTCCTCGTCGCGCGATTTGTGCTTGAACAGGTGGCCGATGATCGGGATGTTGGAGAGGCCCGGCACGCGGTCCTCCGCGTTCTGCCCGGTCACCTTGTAGATGCCGCCGATGACCGCGGTACCGCCGTCGCGGACGACCAGGCGGGTGCTCGCATCCTTGGTGGAGATCGGGGCGTTGGCGTTGCCCGCCACCACGAACGCGAGCTGCACCTCGCGCTTGGAGATGTTGATGTCCATCAGCACCGTCCCCTCGGCCGTCACCTGCGGGATGACGTCGAGCCGGAGGGTCGCGTTGATGAACTGCACGGACACGAAGGCGTCGGTGATCGTCTGCACCGGGATCTGCAATCCGCTCTGGATCGTGGCCCGCTGGTTGTTGAGGGTGGCCACCTTCGGCGCCGACAGGATGGTGATCAGCCCTTCGCTCTCGGCCGCCTGCAAGGCGACGTCGAGGTTGAAGGTGTTGAGCACGTTGCCGAGCTTCAGCTCGAGGGTGCCGTTGTTGGAGTTGCCCGGGAGGGTGACGCCCCCCTTGACCGAGCCGTTGTTGGGGAAGATCAAGCCCGTCGTGTTGCCATGCGCGGCGTCCGAGATGGCGTTGACCGCCCAGTTGACCCCCAGGTCACGGCTGAACCGCTTGGTGGTCTCCACGATCCGCGCCTCGATCATCACCTGCGGCTCCGGCGCGTCGAGCAGGTCGACCACCGAGAGCACCGCGTCCATGTTGGTCGGCAGCTCCTTGATGATCAGCGCGTTGGTCCGGCGGTCGACGACGACGCTGCCGCGCTGGGTCAGCAGGCCCGTCGAGCCGGTCCTCAGCAGCGTCGCCACCTGCTGGGCGTTGGCGTAGCTCAGGCGCTGGTAGACGGTGCGCAGCGGGATCGACAGCGCCTTGGCCGCCGCGAGAGCCTGCCGCTCCACGGCCTCCCGGCGCAGGATGTCGGTGGGGGCGATGCGCATGACGTTGCCGTCGAGCTCGTAGTCGAGGTTGTTGATCTTCAACACCTCCTCGAGCGCCTGGTCCCAGGGGACGTTCTCCAGCTCCGCCGTGACAGTGCCCTGCACGCCCGGCTGGACGATGACGTTGAGGCCGCTGATCTGCGCGAAGGTGCGCAGCACGTCCGTCACGTCGGCGTTGGTGACCTTGAGGTCGATCGGCTCGCCGAAATAGGCCCGTTCCTTGCCGCCGGTGGTGTTGCCGGCGCCGCGCTGGGCGAGGCCCTGAAGCGGCGAGGAGGGGGGCGTGACGTCGACCGGCTTGCCGATCGGCGCCTTGACCCCGGGCTGTGAGCCGACCGGGCTCATCGCCGGCGGACCGGACTTCGCCGGCGTCACCTGCACCTGCGGCGGCGCCGCGGCGGGCAGGGGCGAGGCCTCCTCGGTCTCGATGCGCCCCTTGTGGGCCGGCTTCGCCGGCGCCGGCGGCTGGTTGCGCTGCGCCAGCACGAGGTCGGACGGCTCCGCGCTGTTGGCGGTCGGCAGCGTGGCCGGGGGCGCCGGGTTGGCGGCCGGGGCCACGGTGGTGGCGGAGGTCGTCGTGGCCGACGTCGTCGTGGTGGTGGTCGTCGCGGCCGGACTCGCCTTCACCTGCGACCTGGTGCTCTTGGTGGAGGTCTTGGAAACCTTCGCCGTCTTCACCGGCGCCGGCGGCGGCGCGCTGGCCGTCATCTCCGGGGCCGGGGCGGGGGCAGGTGCCAAGGCGGCACTGGCGGCAGTGGCGGCGGGCGCGGCCGGAGCCGGAGCGCCGCTCGCGGACGGGAAGGAGATCACCAGGGCGCCGCTGGTCCGCTCGATGGTCGGCAGCGAATCGCCCTTGAGGTCGAACACCACGCGGGCCACCGCCTTCGGCATCGGCTTGAACTGGGCCACGCGGACGCGCTCGACCACACTCCCCTCGACCGGGACGGTCGGGCGCGAGCTGTGGTTGAGCACCCCGCCGAGATCGACGACGAAGCGCGGCGGATCGGTGAGGGCGAACGTCGAGTACGGGAACTCGCCGTCGCCGGAGAGGCGGACCACCGCGCCGCCGGTCGAGGAGAGCACCTCGATGCCCTTGAGCTGCGTCGCGGCCGAGCCCGTCGGAGCGGGACCGACCATCGGCCTGTCCGGCGTGCCGGCGGCGGCCGGCGCGGAAGCCGGCGGAGCCATGGTGGCCGTGGAGACCGGCGCCGTGGGAGGGGGCGGCGGCGGCATCTGCGGCATGTCGGCGGCGGCGGCCTTGCCGGTGCTGGCGGTATTTGCGCCGGTCTCCTCGTGGAGCGGCTCGAACGCCATCTTGCCCTTGCCTTGCGCCTCGACCGGGAGCAGTTGGATCCGCAGCTTGTTGCCGTCGGCGGTCACCGCGTGCTCGACCTCCTGCCGGGTAGCGATCACCAGTCGGGTCAGCGGCCGCGAGCCGTCCTGGCTCTTCTGCACCGCCAGCGAGGAGATCAGCCCCTCCTCCGGCGACAGGTCGACCACCTTGGGCCCGGGAACCGAGTTGGGCAGCTCGATGACGACCCGCCCCTCGACGTTGCGGAAGCTGGTCCACACCAGGGGAGCGCTCGCGTCGAGGTCCACGAAGACGTCCGGCGCGCCCTCGCGCAGATCCACGGAACGGATCTCGGCGGGGGCGCCTTGAGCCGGCTTGACCTCGGTCTTGGCAGCCGCCGCCCGCGGGGACGCCTCGACCCCGTTGGCAGGCATGAACAGGGCACCGTCGGTGCCGAGCATCATGCTGAACATCGCCGCCGAAGCGATCCATCGCCGCCAGCCAGCGCTAGGACTTCTCATGAGCACATCTCCCATGGCAACTTAGCCTCCCTTACGGGCCACTGATCCCTTGCCGTCACCGACCCCTCCTCCAACAGAAACCCGCCGAGCTCGTGAGCTTCAGGTCGGGTTCAGGCTCTTGACCACCTCACGGAAAG
>DASWQX010001210.1:0-7281 GCA_036403495.1 Thermoanaerobaculia bacterium | reverse complement strand
GGCCGCCGAGGTTGTACTTCTCTCCCGGCCGCCCGCGGCGGAGCACCTCGAGCACGCCGCGGCAGTGGTCCTCGACGTGGATCCAGTCGCGGACATTGCCGCCGTCGCCGTAGATCGGCAGCGGCCGGCCGTCGAGGGCGTTGAGCACCATCAGCGGGATGAGCTTCTCGGGGAACTGGAACGGTCCGTAGTTGTTCGAGCAGTTGGTGAGCAGGGCGGGCAGTCCGTAGGTCTCGTGGTAGGCGCGCACCAGGTGGTCCGCCGCCGCCTTCGAGGCCGAGTAGGGGGAGTTGGGGGCGTAGGCCGTGGTCTCGGTGAAGGCGCCGGTGGGCCCGAGGCTGCCGTAGACCTCGTCGGTGGAGACATGGAGGAAGCGGAAGGCCCGCCGCTCCGCCTCGCCGAGTGCCGCGAGATGGTGGCGCGACGCCTCCAGCAGCTCGAAGGCGCCGACGATGTTGGTCTGGATGAAGGCGCTGGCGTCGTCGATCGAGCGGTCGACGTGGCTCTCGGCGGCGAAGTTGACGATGCCCGTCGGGCGCTTTTCGGCCAGCAGCCGGCGCACGCCGACGCGGTCGGCGATGTCCCCCTCAACGAATTCCAGGTTGGGATCGCCCAGCACGTCCGCCAGGTTCTCGAGGCTGCCGGCGTAGGTCAGCTTGTCGAGCACGACGACGCGGACGCCGCCGCCCGCCAGCGCGAGGCGCACGAAGTTGCAGCCGATGAAACCGGCGCCGCCGGTGACGAGGATGGTTTCCATAGAGTTTCCTTACCGCCCCGTGAGGAGCCAGACGATGGGGAAGTATATAGCGGGGTATACGGATGGACGGGGCCGGGTGTTGTAGGAACCGATGGCGTAGAATCCGCGCGGCCCGCTGGGTGGGCTCTGATCCGATCCTCCAGAGGAGACTTCCGTGACCGCAATCCAGGCCATCATCCTCGGCATCGTCCAGGGGCTCACCGAGTTCCTGCCCGTCAGCTCCTCGGGCCACCTGATCCTGGTGCCCTACTTCCTCCATTGGCCCGACCAGGGGCTCGGCTTCGATATCGCGACCAACACGGGGACGCTGATCGCCATCCTCGCCTTCTTCCACCGCGACGTCCGCGACCTGATCGTTGGCTTCTTCACCAACGCGCCGCGGTCGAGCGACGGCGAGTTCATCCCTCGCCCTCTCGCCTGGGCGATCGTGGTCGGCACCATCCCCGCGGGGATCGCCGGCCTGCTCGCCAAGCACTGGATCGAGACCTATGCCCGCAACCCGCTGCTGATCGCCGGCACCACCCTCTTCTACGCCATCCTCCTCTTCGTCGCCGACCGGGTCGGCCGCAAGGAGCGACTGCTCGACCAGGTGACGCTGACCGACGGCCTGATCGTCGGCTGCGCGCAGGCGCTGGCGCTGATCCCCGGCACCTCGCGCTCCGGGATCACCATCACCGCCGCCCTGCTCCTCGGCTTCGCGCGGCCGGCGGCGGCGCGCTTCATCTTCCTGCTCACCATCCCGATCAGCATCCTGGCCGCCGGCAAGGAGGCCAAGGACCTGATGGCCGCGGGAGTGGGGAGGACGGAGCTGGTGCCGATGGCGATCGGCCTGGTGGTGTCGGCGGTGGTCGGCTACGTGGTGATCGCCTGGCTGCTGAGCTGGCTGCGGCGGCGGGATCTGACGGTCTTCGTGGTCTACCGGCTGCTGCTCGCGGCGGTGATCCTCGCGACCCTCTACTTCCGCTAAGAAGATAGAGAATTCATATTGACAAGTGCGCATGAGTGGGGTACTGTCTCTCTTGCGGGGAGGCAAATCCTCCTCTCATCCCTCCCAAAAAAGGAGCGCAAAGCGCTCCTTCTTTTTTTGTCGAGTGGGCGCACTTCGGGGCCCCTCACTCCCCAACCCCTCTCTCCCAGCCCTCCACCCGCCCTTCCGGGGAGAGAGGGGCTAAAACAACCGCGAGCCTGAAGCTGCCTTGGTTTTTAGACTAACCACTCCCTCTTCTCCCCGTCAGGGTGGGTGGAGGGCTGGGAGAAGAGGGCCGGGGTGATGAGGGCCTACCCTCCCAGCACGGCCTTCTTGAAGTCCGCGCCCGGACCCGGGTCGGGGCCGATCCAGGTGCCGAGGATGGCGTCCGAGGTCGCTTTGCCCTCGACGGTCCCCTTCGGCTTGCCGTTGACCTCGACCTCGGTCCCCTTGCCGGGGACGTAGGTCAGCACCAGCTCGTTCCCCTTGGGGATCGGCTCCATCCAGGCGCAGAGCTGCGTGAACGACTTCTTGACGTCGGCCGACGCCTTCGGGGTGTTCTGCTCCAGCCCCTCCTTCCAGGCGTCGCACATCTGCTCCTTGCTGACGCTGTAGAGGAAGTGCATGACCATGCGCCGCGGGACGTCCTGGGACATCACCTTGGCGGCGGCCTTCTCCTTCTGCGGGAGATAGAGGCCGCCGACGTAGACCTTGATGAAGAACTTCGTGCGCAGGCCCAGGCCGTTGAGCGCCAGGGTCTGGCCGCCGACCTCGGCCTTGTCGGGGAGGGTGACGCCGGCGAGCGTGCCGGCGCCGGCCGGCAGGGTGAGGGAGAGGGCGAGGAGGGCGGTCGTCGCGAATCGCATTGAGTTCCTCCGGAAGGCTTAAGATTTGCCGGAGTCTAACATCGGGCCGATCGGGAGGGCGCAACTCCGGGGGTGGGGAGCCGTATCTGAGGCGACGCCATGAGAACCGACGCCGAGCTGGTCACCAGCGCCCTCCGGGGCTCGCAGGACGCTTTCCGCGAGCTGGTGACGCGGTTCGAGCGCCCCATCTACAGCCTCGTGCTGCGCATGGTCCAGGACTCCGGGGTGGCCGAGGATCTGGCACAGGAGGTCTTCGTCAAGGCGTTCCGCCGCCTCGCCACCTACGATCCGCAGTGGAAGTTCTCGAGCTGGCTGTTCAAGATCGCCCACAATACGACCATCGACCATCTCCGCCGGGGGGCGCCGGAGACGGTGCCGCTGGAGGCGGAGGCCGACGGCGACCGGGGGAGCCTCGCCGCCGTCCTCGCCGACGGCTCGGTCGAGAGCCCGCAGGCAGCGGCGGAGCGGCACGATCTCGCCCGCTCGCTGGAGCGCGCCATCTCCCGCCTGCGTCCGGACTACCGGGAGGCGGTGCTGATGTTCTACGTCCACGGCGCCTCGTACCAGGAGATCTGCGCGGCAACCGGCCAGCCGCTGGGCACGGTGAAGACCAACCTCCACCGGGCGAAGAAGGAGCTGGCGGAGACGATGACCGGGCTCGGTTGGGGTCCCGGTGAAACCGGCCGCGCCGCGGCCTCGTAAGGCGGCTCAGGGGATAACGAATGCGCGACTCTTACCAGGATCGAGACGGCCATGATGTCCTGGACCGCTGGCTCGCCGCCGAGCGGGACGACCGCCCGGCCGAGGCCGAGGCCGCCCTGCTCGAGCTGTTCGCGGCGCTCCCCCTGGCGGCGCCGCCGGCCGGCTTCGCCGACCGGGTGCTGCTGCGGGCCGGCCTGCAGACCGCCGAGCGGAGCGACCTGTTCGCCTGGCGTCCGCTGCGGGTCGTGCTGGCGCTCTGCCTCGCCGCCGCCGGTTTCGGCGCGCTCTGGCTGCCGTCGGTGCTCCGCGCCCTGGCGGGGCGGCTGTCGGTGAACGGCCTGGTCCAAGCCGGCGTGCGTGCGGCCGGCGAGGCGGCGCACGGGCTGGCGTCGGCGGTGCGCGCCTGGGACCTGCTGCTGACCGTCGGCCGGGCCGTCGCCCAGCCGCTGTCGGCGACGCCGGTGACGGCGTGCCTGCTGGCGTCCCTGCTCGCTTCGAGTCTGGCGTTCCGTTATCTCCGCGACCATGTGGTCTCCGCGATCCCGCGACCCATCGATGGGTGAGAAAGGCTGATTCTTATGTGGACCTCAAACGACCGTACGCAGCAATTTTCCGGGAAGCCCTCCCCGCGGCTGGCGGCGATGGCTCTCGTTCTCGGCTTCGCCCTCGGTGCGGGCGGCATGGCCTACGCCGCTCCGCAGTCCGCCGACCGCCCTCCGGCCTCCGCTCAGGAGCGCGGCGAGCTGCGCCGGGCCATCGAGAGCCGCTTCGAGGTGCTGCCGGTCAGCGGCGGCGTCCTGCTCAAGCCGCGGCTGCCGAAGGCGGGCATCAGCTCTGTCGAGGTCACCGGCGGCCGGATCGCCGTCAACGGCGAGGCGGTGAGCTCGCGGACACTGCGCGACTGGCTCGGCGCCGACGCCGAGCCGGTGATCCGCCTGCAGGGGTTGCCCGCCGCCGACCAGCGCCAGCTCTTCGGGCTGGGCGCGGAGAGCGCCGCCAGGCCCCCGGCGGCAGCGGCGGCGGCGGACAGCGCCGAGGAGGCCGCGGCCACCAGCGACACCGACGCGACCGAGACCTCGGTCGAGGAGCCGGCGGCGCCGGAGCCCCCGGCCGCCGTCCCTGACGTCCCGGAGCCGCCGAAGACGTCGCGCTCGCGGCACCACGACAACAGCCGGGTGAACGTCGGCGGCAGCGTGACCGTGCGGAAGGACGAGGTGGCCGACGACGCGGTGGCGGTCGGCGGCTCGGTCGAGGTGCTGGGCGAGGTGAGCCACGACGTCACGGCCATCGGGGGTCCGGTGCGGATCGAGGGGAGGGCGGGGGGCGACGTGATCAGCGTCGGCAGCAGCGTCTACCTGGGACCCCATGCGGTGGTCGACGGCGACGTCTCCAGCGTCGGCGGCAACATCGAGCAGGATCCGGGCGCCGTGATCCATGGCTCCAAGTCCGAGGTCGGCATGATGCCCTTCCTCCGTCGCGGCGGCTGGCACGTGGGGCCGTTCTGGAGACATCGCGGACCCTGGAGCCGGATGTCCGACCTGATGGGGAGCCTGATGAGCCTCATCCTCTCCGGCCTGCTGGTCTGCCTGGTGATGCTGGTGGCGCGCCGGCCGGTGGAGCGGGTGGACCGTCAGCTCGCGGCCCAGCCCTGGCAGTCGGCGGCGGTGGGGCTCGCGGGCTCCATCTTCTTCTGGCCGCTGCTCGTCGTGCTGACCATCCTGCTGGCGATCACCATCGTCGGCTGCGTGCTCTTCCTGCTCTACCCATTCCTGCTGCTCTACGCGGCCCTGCTCCTCCTGCTCGGCTACACGGCGGTGGCGTACCGGGTGGGGCGCTGGCTGGAGGTCCGCTTCAACCGCAACTTCGGCGGCCCCTACGCCACGGCGCTGGTGGGCGTGGTGTCGCTGCAGATCTGGCACGTGCTGGGCAACCTCTTCGACCTGGTGCCCGGACCGTTCGGATTCTTCTCCTTCATGGTCTCGCTGTTCGGAGCGCTGGTCACGATGTCGGCGGTGATCGTGGGCTTCGGTGCCGTGATCCTCTCCCGCCTGGGCCTCGAGCCCGGCTACTGGCCGCGCCGCGGAGTCCCGCCGGTGCCTCCGATGCCGCCGATGCCGCAGGCCTACCCGAGCGGCCCGGCGGTGGAATCCCTACCGCTGAGCCAGCCGAGATGGGAGGAGCCGGGGGTCTACCCTCAGGAGCCCCACGAGCCCGAGCCGCCGCGGTAGGTTGTGATCGCCAATAAAAAGGACGCTCTCGTGCGGTCGGTGCCGAGAGCGTCTGACGAGGAGGCCGGTCTGGGGGACCAGCCGCGGGAGGTCGGCCTCGGTGGGCTCTCCTCCTGCTGCTGGTAGACCCGTTTCCTGCCCCTATGGTTTAGACGGCCCTGGATGGAAGATTTCCGCCAGCCGCTCGATTCCGTCCACCAGCCGCGGGCCGGGGCGGCTGAAGCAGCCGTTGGCGTCCACCGGATGGACTGAGGCCCTGCGCACCGCCCGCAGAGCGCGCCACTCGGGGCGGCCGGCGATCGTGGCGATCTGCGCGGCCGCTCCCGCCTCGTCGAAGCCGCAGGGCATCGCCACGATCACGTCCGGATCCGCCGCCGCGACCTGTTCCCAGGTCAGACGGGCGGAGTGATCGCCCGGCGCGGCGACGGCGTCGACGCCTCCGGCCGCCGCGATCATCTCCGGCACCCAGTGGCCGCCGGCGAAGGGGGGATCGAGCCATTCGAGCGCCAGCACCCGCGGCCGGGGCCGGCCGGCGACATGTGCCCGCACCGCTTCCAGCCGCCGATCGAGGTCCTCCAGGAGCCGCTCGGCCGCGGCCGAGCGGCCGGTGACCTCGCCCACCCGGCGGATGTCCGCGAAGACGTCCGCGAGCGTTCGCGGATCGAGCGACAGCAGATCGGGGCAGCGGGGGAGGGGACGGACGGCGCCGTCGACCTGCGCCGTCGACACCGCGCAGACCGGGCAGAGCTGCTGGGTGACGATCAGGTCCGGCGCCAGCTCGGCGATGCGCGCCTCGTCGAGCGTATAGAGGCTCGCCCCGCTCCCCACCTGGGCGGCGACCGCGGCATCCACCTCGGCGGCGCTCATGCCGGGGGTGAGGGCGCTGCCGGTGAGGATCGGCCGCGTCCGCGCCGCCGCCGGATAGTCGCACTCGTGGCTGACGCCGACCACCGAATCCCCGGCGCCGAGGGCGAACAGGATCTCCGTGCCGTTGGGGACGAGCGAGATAATCCGCAGCGGGCTCACGGCTTCCCGGGGCTCCTTCCGGGGCCCTTGCCGAGGTCGCTCTTACCGAGGTCAATAATCATGTAGCCGTCGCCGCCGAACACCGCCTTGACCCGGGGGGTCTGGCCGAGCCGGGTCAGGAGCTGTGGAAAGATCTCGGGAGGGATCGTCACCCACCGTGCCCCGAACCGTTCGCGGATCGTGCGCGCGGGGTCGGGATCCTCGCCGGAGACCACCTTGACGTACTCCGCGAAGCGCTGCGGGTCCTTGAGGTAGAAGGCGGTCGGGTCGAGGGCGACCAGCGACTGGAGCTGCGGCGCCGAGTAGAACAGCGGCGCCGAGTCCGCCCACTGCGCCGTAAACACCCGCTCGCCCTGGGCGCCGTGCGCCGCCAGCCAGCGCGACATCTCGAGCGGCGGCGAGGCCTCGCCGAAGCCGTAGGCGCGCAGGGCGGTCACCGTCCAGAGCGTCCCCAGGGCGATGGCGGCGGCGGCGGCGAGGCGGCCCCACTCGGGGAACAGCGGCGGCAGGCCTTGCGCGCGCCGCTCGCGCAGCACCAGCGCCAGCGCCAGCAGGGCCAGCGGCGCGCCGAGCTCGAAGAAGCGCCGGATCGCCAGGCCGCCGGCGAGCAGGAAGGCGATCGAGGTGAGCCCGGCGGTGAGCGTCGCCCGGCTGCGCACCCGCGGCTCCCAGAGCAGCGCGAACGCCACCAGGAGGGGCGAGATGAAGGCCGGCCACTGCTCGCGCAGGATGTCG
>DASWQX010001209.1:0-3980 GCA_036403495.1 Thermoanaerobaculia bacterium | reverse complement strand
CCTGCCGATCCTGCCCCTAACCTCAGTGGCCAAGCGCTTGTTCGGGTCATCATGCTGTGCGTTGGCGAGAAAATTGATGTAATCCTCTTCCGTGATCACCAGGCCGTGGCCCTCACGACTCGAGATGCACCCATGCAGCTTATAGAGATAGGTCGTCGGCTCGGTCGGCCGCCAGAACTCGGGGGCATCGTCGAGCCCGCGGTGGAGATGGACCTCCTTATCGTTCGGATCCTCGGCACCACGGTAGACGATGACTTTGGGGTCGCGTCCTAACCGATCGCGGTATGCATTCTCGAACTGAAGATCGTAGTTCGTCGTGACAATGAAGACCTGCTTGCCGCGCTGCTCGAGAACCTCGGCGATCTCCACCACCTTGCGAATCGTGCGGCTCGGCCTGATCGCCGTATTGCCGACCCGCTCGAACAAGAAATCGTTGAGACGGTCGCGCGAGAAAAAGAACTCGTAGTAGAAAGCCATCGTCGACAGTGGCACGTACTTGTGCCAGTCCAGCTTGCACTTTACGGCGAGCTCTTGTGACAGCTCCGCACCAGTTGGCAGATCGGGCTCCGCCTGGTCAACCGCCGCTCCAGCACCCAGGAAGATGAGGCAACTTCCCTTCTCGAGCTTGTTCGCCAACGTGTCGAGCGGCCCCTGAAGCTTGAGGGGGAGATCACTAATTTTCAGGAGGACGTCGTCGGACATGGGGGCAGTTGTCCTGGAGGAACTTCTTCCGTGAGCCCGAAGATACGGCTAGCGCATTAAGGGCAACCTCTCTTCACATGAATGCCTGACCTGCTTAGTATATCAGATTCCACGCTTGGCACCCACCCTCCTCGCAGCTCTCCTGGGCGCTCGGCCGGCCGGCCCAGCGGGCCTGAAGAGGATATCGAGCAGGCTTGGATCGAGAAAGTCCGGCATCGCTCCGAGGAGATCCGGCGCGGTGATGTGGAGACGCAGGACTCGGACGACGTCGTCCGAGAGGCCCGAGCCCGTCTCAGATGATCCGAGCTACCTGGCATCCGCTGGCGAGGGCCGCACATGGCTGTCTCCAAATGTCAGGTGATTCTCCCATCCTGGAGTAGACTAGCTGCACTCCCTGGAAACACCGGGGGCGTGCTCCAACACGCCCCCGGCGATCTACAACCTACTCGCTACCTGACCGTGCGGTGGGGTTCTGGGGAGCCTCGTTCGCGGGAGCCGCCTGCGCGGCCGTGCCCGCTCCCGGATGGTTGGCTCCGACCGGCGGCCCCGCCGTCGGCGGATTCACCTGCGACGTCGGCTTCACCGTCTTCTTCCCACCGCGGAAGACCTTGATATCGAACTCCTTGAGCTTCTCGGACCGGATGCCGTACTTGCTCTTGATCCCGGCGTTGATCCGGTTTGCCAGGTCGCGGCCCCGCGTGCGGAAGTCGTCCAGATCCCGGGAGGCCTGCTGCGCTTCCGCTTGCGCCGCCAACTGCCGGATGTTCGCGGCCTTGGCTCCCGTCGCCTCCACTTCGAGCTGCTGCCGGAAGGCGTCGACGTGAGTCAGGTCGTCCTTGTTGGCGGCCACCGTCGTCAGCAGCTTCTCCCAATCGGTAATCAGGTCTGCGAATGCCTGTCTGGGCATCGTCGTCTCCTTTCCAGTGCCGGCTTCAAGCCAGCCGGCTGACGAAATCGAGCACGGCCCGGGTGACGCCCAACGTACCGCCGGGATGGCGGCCGGTCAGCGTCACCGTGACGTGCTCCGCGTTTTGCACCACCAGGCAGAGCTGCCCGGTTTCCTGCGCGAACGCCGACACGAACCCCGCGAAGGCGCCGGCCACCTCGGCCGTGGGGAACCGCCGGACCTGGTCGATCCCCCGGTAGTTGGCCACACCCCGCCATCCCGGCAGGGCCATCAGCTCCTCCTGCACCCGCTCCGGTTTCAGGAAGAACCCCCCCGAGGGATGTGGCACCCGGCGCAGATCCGCCAGCGTCCAAGCCACCAGGGGAATCGACGTCTCTTCGACACTCTTCTGCAACATGTTGAACCTCCTCTTCTTCAAAGATCCGGACGCCGGTATTGGCTCCGAATCACTGCCTCCGGATCACTGGCTCCGGATCACTCACGACTCGGTGGAATGGGGCCCGCTCCGCGAGCACCATGGCCTTGAAAGCGGCGAGGGCGCGCCAACCGATTTTGCCCCGACGAGTAGATTATGGAAATCATCGGGTTGATCTTGAACTCCTCGGTTTGTTTTTGTCAACAGCCGTCGCAAACGGATTTGCTAGCTGCTATTTCCGTCATCTCACGACGCGATTTAGTTTCGGGTTCAGAAACCTATGGCTCCGAGTCCGAGCGAGGGAACCGACACGCGGTAAGGCAACTCGAATCTGCCAAACTCGGCACATGCATTAGGAGATGTCGCGTCCGCGGGTGCCGGGACCAATAGCGGCCCCGGATCGCTCCGAGGACGGGGAGAGGATCGAACATGGCACATCGAACCCTGAGAAGCGTCCTCGCCGGCGGAGCCTTGGTCGCCGCCCTCACTCTCGCCAGCCCCTCGCCGGCTCACGCCGCGCCAAGGTCGGACTTCGTCGGTCTCTGGAGCTGGTTGGCCGACTCCTGGGGGGAGCGGGTCGCTTTACGGGTGGGGGCGGGTGCGCCGCAGGCGCAGGGGGGCCGAAGCCGAGGGTCGGCTCGGGAGTCAGGAAAGCAAGGTCCTTGTATTGACCCTAATGGCCGCTGCGGCGCTCCGGCGACAACAGACGCTATCTGCAGAACCTGGAGTGGGGGGGTCTGTATAGATCCGAACGGTTGAAAGATCTGACGCCGTCCCTCAAAAGGGACGGCGGTCAAGAGATAGCCTTCACTCCCTTGTAATTTTCTGACCTGTTGGGTTAGAATCCGCACGCAATCGCTGTCCATAGGAGGAACCTTTGGCGTGTATAGGAGCCATTTCTTCCTCTAGCTCATCATCTGGTTCTATTCGTCTCCCGGTCGCTATAGGAGAAGCTTTTGAGAGAGCATCCCACCCCGGCAGAGTTGGAGGCGTTCGTCGAGGGCAGTTTGCCACTTGGCTCGATCCGGACGATTGCCCGCCATCTTCTCCGAGGATGCACATCCTGTAATGCCGTTTTGGCTCCCCACTATCTTAGCCTGCTTCCCTCTCCAGATGAGTCCTCACCTAATGGGCTCGTGGTCTACAACGAAATGCTAGACCGTGTCTTCTCTTCTTTCCGCTCTTATCAGCGTTACCTCCGACGCGAGGAGAGCCGCCAGCGGATGGTCTCAGCTTTACTCGAATCGGGGGGTGGTTGGGAAGTCGTGGTGAATCAATCGGACATTCCACTTCGGGGGCTGGGTCTGCTCAAGGCTCTCCTTGATCGAAGTTGGGCCGTGCGCCATGAATGTCCGGAAGAGACCGTGGGTCTCGCGCGCCTCGCGGTAGAGGTCGCCCGCAAGTTGGATTCGCGTTGGCATAACGAGAAGGACGCCTCCGATTGGCAAGCTCGGGCATGGGGAGAGTTGGGCAATGCACTGCGCGCTAAAGATGACTTGGTTGACGCTGAGCGAGCTTTTGGTATCGCTTTTGATTTTTTTATCCGAGGTACGGGCAGTCTTCGCCTGAAGGCAAGGCTTTACGATTATCACGCCTCCTACTTAGGTACACGGCGGCAATTTAATTTGGCCTTCGTGGCTCTCGATATTTCCTATGCAACATATATGGAGCTCTCGGACCAACATCTTGCTGGCCGCTCGCTTCTGACCAAGGCGATCTATACCTACTACAACGACCAGCCCAAAGAGGCGATTGAAATTAACCGAGCTGGAATGGCGCTCATTGACCATGGCCAGGATCCTGATCTGTGCTTTTTTGCCATCCATAATGAGTTGCTCTTTCTTGTGGATCTCGGGCGCTGTCAGGAGGCACGGATGGTTCTTTTCAACCATCAGACCGAGTTCCACAGCCTAGGTCGGGTTAATCGCTTGAAAGTTCGGTGGCTTCAAGCCCGTG